>JACMKO010000586.1 GCA_014380065.1 Leptolyngbya sp. ES-bin-22
CAGAAGTCAGAAGTCAGCGGTCAGCAAACTAGCACAACTCCAAACTCCAAACTCCAAACGTCCTCTCCTCTCTCCTCTCCCCTTCTCCGCAAAGCTACTAGCCTCAACTTCATCCCGGTACTCATCTTTGACCAGTTTGAAGAATTCTTTTTCGTCCATGACACGCTGGAGCAGCGCCGCCCCTTTTATGAATTTCTGCGGGACTGTCTAAATCTTGACTTTGTGAAAGTCGTCCTTACCCTGCGGGAAGACTACCTTCACTATCTGCTGGAGTTTCAGCGCCTCGCCAGCCGCGATAGCGTTAACCTGGACAGCATCAACGATATTCTGGGCAAAGATGTCCGCTATCCGCTGGGTGACTTTTCGCAGGCAGATACACGGTCGATTATCAAAAGTCTGACCGATCGCGTGCAGTTTTACCTGGATGAGGCGCTTGTGGATGCTCTGGTCACCGATCTGGCAGGTGAATTGGGCGAGGTGCGGGCGATCGAGCTACAGGCAGTGGGCGCTCAACTGCAAGCCGAAGGCATTACCACGCTGGCAGAGTACCACCAGAGGGGACCCAAAGAGAAACTGGTTGCCCGATCGCTTGAAAACGTCATCGAAGATTGCGGTGTTGAAAATGAAGATGCGGCACGGATCGTCCTCTTTTTGCTCACAAATGAAAATGGCACTCGTCCACTCAAAAGTCGTGACGATCTGGAAACCGATCTCGTCGATTTTGGGTTAACCGCTGAAATTAACAAGCTCGATCTCGTGCTAGAAGTGCTGGTTGGCTCTGGGCTGCTCTTCCTGGTGCCCGAAAATCCGGCGAACCGCTATCAACTGGTACACGACTACCTGGTGAGCTTCATTCGTCAGCAGCAGGAAGAAACCATTGCTGATTTGGAGCATCGCGATCGCCACCCGCCAGATTCGTCAGAGCCAGAACCTGTCGTCAAGCGCCTCATTAGCCTGCGACGACAAAATGTTTTTCTCAAGTCAAAACTCAAGCAAATCCACTCACTCGAAAACGTGATGCCGTCACTGCTGCTTGTTTTTTCTTTAGTGTTGCTCATCGCCTTTTTCGTGGTGAGCTTGAAGCCACAGCTAGAAGCACCAAAACACAAACGCGTGGAAGCAGGTATGGGGTTAAAAGCCATGTGGCTACCCCGATCGCTCCCCTCTGTGCCTGACGCTGCACTGGAATAGGGCCAGTTGCGGTAGGGTAAAAGCGATGTCACTGAACCCAGTCGCTATGTCTAACCACGCCCCGACCGTGCTTGCACTCGACTTTGATGGTGTCCTTTGTAACGGCATGAAGGAATACTTTCAGACGGCTTGGCGTGCCTACTGCAACATCTGGCAACCAGAAGACTCCACACCACCAAACGGCTTAGCTGAACGCTTCTACCGCACCCGTCCTGTCATCGAAACCGGATGGGAAATGCCCCTGCTGGTGCGATCGCTCCTACTAAACATTCCAGAAGCCGATATTTTACTGCACTGGGCAGCGATCGCCAACCAGCAGGCAGCAACAGATGGTGTGGCAGCCGCTCAACTAGCCAATGAGATTGATGAGGTGCGCGATCGCTGGATTACCACCGACGTGAAAAGCTGGCTGGCGGAGCATGAATTTTACCCCGGCATCATTCCGCAATTGCAAACGTGGCTCACCAGCCCGCTTGAAGTGATCATTATCAGTACGAAAGAAGGACGCTTTATTCAGCAATTACTCCAGCAGCACAGCGTCGATTTCACTAAGCTCAAAATTCTCGGCAAAGAGGTCAAGCGCCCAAAATCAGAGACCTTGCGATCGCTCCTGGTAGAATCTAATCGTGCAGAATCTATTCGTGCAGCCAGCATTTGGTTTGTGGAAGATCGTCTGCAAACCCTGCAAGCTGTTTGTCAGCAAGCAGACTTGAACGAGGTCAAACTCTTTCTAGCGGCTTGGGGCTACAACACTCAGGCAGAAAGAGCCTCGACGGCTCACGAGCCAGATATCCATTTGCTGTCTTTGCAACAATTTAGTCAGGCGTTAACAACGTGGCTCTAATGATGGAGCTATTTTTTGTGCGTCTTACACTCTAAAGTCTTCAACGTCATAGCATCAAACAGTGAAACATGCAGACGATCGTGCGCTCGATCAGTTAGCAGCTCTACTCACCGATATTCGCCTCGTTGAAGGGTTGAAAGAAAAGAAACGCGGCGTTTTCTACCGTAAAGCCCAAGCGTTTCTGCACTTTCACGAAGATCCAGCCGGACTTTTTGCTGATCTGAGACATGCATCTGATTGGGAGCGCTTTCCGGTTAACACGCCCGCTGAGCAGGCTCAATTTCTCGCTCGTCTCACGATTGCCACCTCTGCAAAAAGATTAAAGGAGTAACCCGATCGCGAGCCACCCAAATTAAACCCTATGCCCCACTCCCCACCTGTAAAGGATGAATCTTTCACCTTTAGCTTTGCCGCCTTTAGCGATTGCCTTTCAACGGTAGAATACTTGACTAACGCCATACCTACCATCATGTCTGCGACGCAGGCAAAGTCCCATCATGCAAAGTTTAGACGTTTTACGCCGATCGCCCACGGCGGATTATGTTGCTACGGTCATCAATTCTGTCTTTCTGACACCAACCATCAAAGCGATTCGGCTGAGACTGGATCGAGATGAATTTAGTTTTTTGCCAGGACAGTCAGTGTGGCCCAAATTTGAACGGGAGGGGCGCAAATTTAGCAAGATTTATTCGATCGCGTCCTCACCTTCCGCTTGTCCAGAAATTGAACTCTGCGTCTCACGCGTTGGCTGGAGTTCTGCGGCTGTGCAGGATTTAGCGATCGGTCAATTGTTGCCTCTGCGTGGTCCCTACGGGCTCATGACGCTCAGTGAACTGCCTCAGCGTCCTCGCCTTTACATTGCTGAAGGCTCGGGCATTGCACCATTGAAAAGTCAAATTGACTGGTTGCATGAGTGTGGCTACAGGCATCCCGTCTGGCTTGTGCAGGCAAATCCAGAAACGCCCGCGCAGTTGCCTTATCAGCAGCACTGGCAGCAATTACAGCAAACCTGGAGCGCTTTCCACTATCGGGAGGCGATCGCCCAGTGCCCCGAAGCCGTTGTCGCAGGACAGCAACTCAATCTGTCAGAGTTTGATGTTGTCATCTGTGCCGTAGGCGATCGCTCCGATCAGCTTCAAGAAACCATTCTGGCTCTAGGAGCGCGGCTCGACCACCTGCGATCGGAAAAGTTTATTGCGTTCTAGGGACTGCCCTTGCAAGAATAGAGAGTACTGGGCGTGTGCTCGGTACTCTCTGGTTGAGTCCTAGTGCTAACGTCTCTCTGAACCACATCTCTATGACCTCTGAAAAAACCGCTGAACCACTAACAGTTGATGTACAGCCACCTCCACCCCGTTGGCGAGCCTGGTGGGAAAACATTCAAATCCTCATCATCGCGCTGATTCTGGCACTACTGATTCGGGTTTTTGTAGCAGAACCGCGTTATATTCCGTCTGATTCAATGCTGCCAACGTTGCAGATCGGCGATCGACTCGTCGTCGAAAAGCTGTCGTACCGCTTTCGAGCGCCCGCCTTTGGCGAAATTGTTGTTTTTGACCCGCCAAAGCAGCTTCAAATTCAGGGTTATACCAAAGACCAGGCATTCATTAAACGGATTATTGGCAAACCCGGACAAACCATTCAAGTCCGCAACGGCACCGTCTTTGTGGATGATCAACCCCTCCGTGAACCCTACATTGCTGCTCCACCAAACTACACCTTGGAGCCTGTAACGGTTCCAGAGCATGAGTTCTTTGTCATGGGTGACAACCGCAATAACAGTAACGATTCTCACGTTTGGGGCTTTCTGCCCCAACAAAACATGATTGGTCGCGCCTGGTTTCGGTTTTACCCGTTTGAACGGTTTGGCTTCGTGAAGATGCAACCAGGCGGGCTTAAAACTTCAGGTAGTGCATCAACTCGGCAATAAGCTGACTGGGCAGCGCTAAGCGCCGTTGGAAATGGATTAAGTTACGATACGGACCCATCGTGCGATTCGCCACGATCGCCCGTGCCAGATACAGGTCAACAGCAGGGATGCGAGCCAGTAGTTCCACCGTCGCCTTATTGGGGTTAACAGGCTTGATCGTACAAACGCTCGCGTCATCGTAAAAGCAAAATAAAAGGATTGGCTCCAGAGGCTTCAAGCGCATCACAGGGAGACCCAGGGCTGCGGCGATGTCTTCAACGCAATGCAATTGAACGCCTGCTTGAGTCAATTCGACCAGCGATCGCGCCTGGTGAATCGATAGCCCCGGCAACCGCAGCCAATCATCGATCCCTGCCTGATTCACGTCAATTGTCAGACCCAGGCTTGCGGCTAGCTGAAGTTCTGCCACCGACTGAAAGCGGTAGTACGGATCGCTTAAAAGCTTTGATCGTAGCGACTGCTGAGTTTGAGTAACGGTTGATAACCAATGAGGAAGCGGCATTTGAAGAGGGATGAGGGATAAAGTTCTCAAGCTTTAAGTCAACTTTTGACTTGTGACGTTTACTCTACGCAATGCGATCGAGCAACTGACGGCGCTTTTGCTCAAACTCATACTCAGACAGCAACCCATCAGCGCGAAGTTGGTCAAGTTGACGCACAGCATCAGCGACAGCACTAATTTGGTCTGGGTCAACAACCGCTGCCTTGGACACAACTTTGACCGTAGACACAATGCCCTCATTAAACTTTAAATCAAACTCGTCAGAGTCTTGAGACAGATACCAGATGCCCTCGATCGCGCAAGCAATGCGAGGAAGCGGTGTCATTGACAGCAGCAAATACAAAATGCCCCACAGCGGTTGCCTGACGTAGAACTTGTGCAAGCCTGCACCGATCGGTGCGACAGCGCCAGCAAATGCCAGAGCAGCTGCGACTTTACGACTTCTTGGCTTCTCTAACATGCCAGCATCACCCTACAGTAAGCGTACTGAGACTTTTCGTCCCGGTAGTAATCCCGCGATCGCAGACTACCTGTTAAGCAGCGCTGAGGCAATCAGGCTGACTACTAAGACAACTACTTCTATCATATTGACTCTGTTGAATTCATGACAGCGAAATCAACCAGGGCAACGTGATGACACTGCTTCACTGAAACTTTAAGCAAGTTGGGTCGTCATAATGTTCTGAAGGAGGCAATTTCACGCCTGAGAAAGCGCTAACGTTCTTCAAATATGTCCGGTTCAGTCCATCGGCACACGGTACAGTAGACTAATGATCATTGCAATCGAGCCTTTACGGATATCGATCGGTCAAATCAGCACACATTCACTGCTTATCCGCTTTAATCGGTTCAGAACCCAATCGTAACGGTCTGGTTGCTTAAAACCGCCTTGACTGAAGTCCAACGGCTGGGATAGCGGATATAAGTGCGTTTGAGAAAGCCCTTAGCTGTAAGTGTTTCGCACCAACACTGCCTGCACATGCTTTCGATGCAACTTGTTAGTCAGATGAGTAAAGTAAAGCATCTACTGAAGTAGATGCTTTAGGTGTGTGCAATAAGTCCATCACTGTGCTGAATTTAGAGAATTTCCTCAGGTTACCTGGTCGATGTCACAGAGTGCGCTTCCATCAGAATGGCTAACCAACTTTTCCGACCCCTACGCCATTTTGGGGGTTTCAATTGCGGCTGACGATCGCCGGGTGCTCAAACGCTACCGGATGGTTGCCAAACTGCTGCACCCCGATCACTACACATCCGAAGACAACACGACCAAAGACTTAGCGAGCCAGCTCTTCGCACGCCTGGTGAACCCGGCTTACCAAAAACTAAAGCAAGAGAAAAGTCGCAAAGAGAATGTTTCCCTACTGCGACTTCAGGTGCGACGACTGTATCGCGATGCACCGCTTGCTCCCCAAGGTGACCTGGCACGCCAACTCGCACAGCAACCTGTCAATGGGGTGGATGTTTTTTACGAACAGGCGATCGCCCAACTCGCTGAGGCTCAGTATGAGCCACTAGAGGGGTTTGCATCACTTACCCAGCAGCTTGGTGAGCTTAACCTGGTTTACCTACAGCTCAAGATGGGCGACGTGCTGATGCGCGAAAAGCGCACAGGGCTGGTGTCCGCTGCTGAGGCAAAACCAATGCAGTTTACGGCTGCCCCTGCTGATAGCGAAACTGTCTCCGAAAGCTATGCTCAGCGCCATTATCGACGGGCACAGGAGTATATGAAGAAGCATAATTGGAAAGAGGCGGAGCAAGAGCTACGGGATGCCATTAAAATCGAGGCGGGGAAAAGCGAATACCACGCCCTCTTAGGTGTTGTCTACCTACAGCAGAATCTACAGAGCATGGCAAAAGTCTATCTCCGTCAAGCGCTCAAGCTTAACCCTAAAGACTCGCTAGCGTGTAGATTTGCGCCCAAAGTTGGCATTGAGGTTGCCGCTTCAGAGCATGGACAACAAAACGGCAAAACGGTAAAAGCCCAGTCCGACAAAACGCCCAAAAAAGGTGGACTGTTTGGTTTATTTCGCTCAAAAAAATAGCGCCACAAGCAGCCACGAACGGCAGCGACAGGCTCACGATCGCCAACTCAGCAACTATCACTACACGTCACGATCAGAAGCAAGCTGCCGCTTAGCATAGCGCCACAGTCCAAAAGCCAAGGTGCTCATGAAGAAGATGCCGATCGCTCCAGCTAAAGGATTGTGATCCAAGCCTGTCAGCCATGCAGGCGCTTGCGGGGAGTATGTCACCAGTTTCCCAACGTTAATAAGGTAGTAGCCAAACACTAAGCCTGCATGAAGACCCATTGGCAACCCTAAGCCAGTGCGCGGCGTTTCCAATGAGCAGTGCTGCCGTGTTTGATCTCCACCAAAGTGCAGAGTCCGGTCAGCGTCACGCCGCGATCGCTTCGCCCAGATCAACGCCACTCCCATGAGAAATAAGGCTGGGAACTGTGGCTTGATCCCATGCACCAACGCAAAAATGGTTGCGTCAACCCCTAGCACAACAGGCGGACGATAGTCACGCTGGAGTTCATCCAGCAGCCATCCCCGAAAAAATAGTTCCTCCGCAAAACCGATGCCCAACGCGACCAGCAAGCCTTCTAGAGCGACTTGCAGCAGTGCGATCGAAGGCACTTGCCAGGTTACCCAGCCAAAAATTCCCTGAGTCACAAACAGCGCGAATACGCTAATAGAACCAATTGCTAAACCAGTCAGTAATTCCAATCTCATGCAGTGAGACCACTCCAGCCCGTAGCGCCACAGTAGATTGGGCTGCTGATAAACCTCTCGTCCCCAAAAGCGAACTAAAAGAATAAATTCTATGTAAAGCGCCAGTAAGGTCAAAATGCTGACCAAGTTGCGATCGCTCACTAGCCAGTAAAGCGGCAGCACAATCGGTAGCCAGAACAGCAGCAAGACCAAAAGGAAAGCTGCAATTCTGACTGGAGCCGGATAGAGTCTAAGCTTGGATAACGCCAGCTTCAAAATTCTCTAAACGCGTTACTCATCGGGTTCGATCGTGCTACTTAGCCCATGACCATTCAGGGTTTCACTGTAGAACTCCGCATGTTCTTGAGCGCAAGTAATCACCAAAGCCAGCCCATTCGTATGAGCTTCCATCATGATGTCAACCGCCTGCGGTTGAGTCAAGTTAGGCACTGTAGTAATCAAAGTTTGCACTACGTACTCCATTGAGTTGTAGTCATCGTTATGAAGTAAGACGCGATAACGGGGCGCGATTTTGCGAACCGTTGAACGCTGTTCAATGGTTTCGACAGACACTTTTATAGCCTCTCCGTGAACAATTGACAGTTATTTGAAGCACATTCCCTACAATGCTAGCAGATGTTCTCCGCTCCCTTCGACAACACTCGTGCTGCACATAGCTCTAAGTGTTTGCATTTACATTGCGTTTCAAGAGACGTTGCGTCGTCAGGAGTGTTAATGACGCTTTGAACGCAGCGATCGCCGCGCTAACACTCCTTAACATCCTTTATAGCATTCGATCGCAACGTCAAGGTATCCCCTGAATCATCTGACTGCTTGCACCACCTCGATTACCCCTTGCCTGTACTCGATAGCAGGCAAGGGGTCGTCAGCAATAGCCACGATGCAGACATTTCTATGCCCAGCCCAATTTCAGTATTATGGCTGCGTTAAGAGCATGGCTCGATCGTCTAGAGTGGTAAAAATGCAACTCCACGCCCTAACCCTATGGGTTTTTCTTCAAAGCACGAGCTTACCGCTGAAGCAACTCCACATCTGAAGCCGTATCAGATTGTCTGCATGGAGCATGAAACCAGCTACCTGTATGCCGAAGTCATCCAGGTCATCGAGATTCGTCGGCTGTGTTGGGCGCGTCCACTGATGCTGGTAATGCGCGCCGAAGAAACACTCACCTGTGACGGTACAGTGTGCGAGCCGTCAGACTGGTATGACCTGCGTCAAGACTCTGATTTGCTGCTACCGCTAGTCTTGTTTCGGGTTGCACTTGACACAGAAGTGTTCTCGTGGATTGCCAACCTGTATGCAGACGATTGTGAAACAGTTGAGTCAAGCAATCATTATCAAAGTGGACATCAACGATTCAGGCAATTTGTGCAAGACGTTTGGCAGGCTCATCCAGATGCATTTCAGAACCCGCCAGGCTGAAGCAGCACTTGACGTTCTAAACCCAACGGCGTTATGCCATGCGTGTTATCGTTGACCAGCAAAAGAGGCAGAATCAGTTGAGCAAAGTTTACTAGACGCGACTATGTGAAGGTCGAATTTAAACGTAGAGAAGCAGTCGCTCAAACAAATGATTAAGATGATAGGCTCAAAGGCTAGGAACGAGTTGGATTCGTCCAGCATCCATTTCGGACATCAATAGTTCAAGGGCTTCAAAATCAACATCTGAGATATGCCCTAGACGTGTGAGTTCGTAGTTGATCTCGTTCTCAATGTCAGGGGTCAGTTTTTTGAAGTGCAAGGCTTTTTGGACAAGGTGTCGGATAATTGCTGTTTTTCTCATTGTGATTAACAGGAGCGCTGCCTAAATTCTCTACTGCTTGTCTAGTAATTGAAGTGATCTAACTCCGAGAGTAAGGGTGATTTAGATCACTTCATAGATGAAAATGGATGGGAAGTAGCGCAAGGATGCATACCGCTTTCCTTGTAGTAGTGGCTAAAACTGTGGGTGACGATAGAAAGCCTGAAGCCGACAATCTAAAATTTATGTTCCCTCCACGTTCAGATCTTCAGACATTTAGTTGCCTGCTCATCGTTTTGTTGACCACAAGTTGCCTCTGGGTAAGGTTTCAAAGATGTTGTTTTGCCTGTAGGAAAGCTATCAATAACATTCCTACAGATGGTCTGCCAACCGTCTAAAGCATTACCTTGCTTTTAAGGAAAATAAAGACTCATATCAACTTTCACACAGCTTGAAATGCCTGCACAAAGCAGGATTTTCGATATAGGTTTTTCGTTTGCAAGCTGCGAACCTACCTAGCGAAAGACGCAAACATCTACCTTAAAGTAGGTATTTCTTGAAGTAAGTGTTCGCCTGCTAAGGATGAGGCTTGAGAACTCTTAAAATTAGCCAAGACGCATTGTGCATTCTAGAAGCAACCGCTGATTTGCTAGAGCGTAGGGTTGAATTGCGATGGCTTGGCGAAAAGCTTCAATGGCTGCTGGGTAGTTGCCCAAGGCAGCGTGGCACAAGCCCAAGCCATGTAGAGCACCGAAGTGGACTGGGTTCAGGCGGATTGCAGTTTCACAGTCTGCGATCGCCTTCTGGTATTGCCCCTGAGTGTAGTAAAGCACTGCTCGTCGGTTCCAGGCTTCAGCAAAGTCAGATTGACTTTGCACCAAGGCTGTCAGAGTAGCCTCTGCGTCGGCATGATTGCCTACATCGAGCAAGCTCTGGGCGCGTTGAATCGTCTTTAAGCCAAGCATGCCTTTCTGTTCAAACCAAATGCGCCAAAGCGCCTGAGTAGCAGAGTTGCGAACAGACTCGTCAATATTCTTTAAATCTTCGAGTAAGGGCGCGATTAGTGGCTCTTGCATCACTATGAAGCACCATGCTACGGAAAGGCAGGTTCTAACGTTCCAGCTTATTGTGTCTTGTTTGCGCCGATCAGAGTCATCGACATCGTGATATTTGCTGAACAAACAAAATCTTGAGGTGTAGCTTCATCAAATGTTCATCTCAGCCCATGCCTTGCACGTCAGTAGAAGGAGCGTTATCCCCTGCTGGAGGCGTAATCACGTCTGGATTGTGCGTAAGCCAGCGATCGATATCCGATCGCACAACAGCGGGGATTTCCCACGGGAATAGGTGAGCAGTGTTGGGGTAGCAGTAATACTCGGCATGAGGCAGCATTTGAGCCGTTTCCCAACTAGCGGCAGCCGTGATATGACGATCGTCCGCACCAGCAAGAACTAAGCATGGGCACTGTATATCAGGCAGATCGGCGAGTCGGCTATAGCCCCGTTGAAGCGCCATTGAAAGTGCTTGCGTTGACCGACCAGACGTTTTTAAGTACGCTGGCAAAGCTTCATTGGCAAGGTACTGATAGGTGGCGGTCGTGTGCTGCTGAATGAGATAGCGGTAGAGCGATCGCTGCCCAAAGGTATCAATATTCCACTGCCAACCAGGATGGAACCAATTCAAAAGCGACGCGACTCCGGTATAAGCATTATCCTGCCATGCGATCGCAGGATGGCTGCTCTTGGGACGCGCCGCCGTTGCAACTAAAATCAAACCGCTGACCCGTTCTGGCATCCGTAGCGCCAACTCCAACGCTAAGATGCCGCCCAACGACCAGCCCAATACCAGACAGCGCGAAACGTTGAGCCGATCGAGCAATGCTTCTAGATCGCTCAAATGATCTGTCATCACAAAAGCTGCTGGAGCACGGCTACTCCCATAACCGCGCAAGTCAGGCGCGATCGTCCTAAACCGTGCGGACAAGTGCTGTGTGAAGACCGATAGGCTTTGCCCCGAACCTGGATGACCGTGCAGACAGAGGATGGGAAAGCCCTGCCCTTGCACTAGCGTATGGAGGCTGATTACCTGTGAGGATGGTGGAGGCACGGGTGAGTGAAGAGCGAATTGCTGTCAACAAATTCTATGCTAACGGTTGACGTTTCCTCTAGCCTCCAAGACATCATTCCACTAAGATAAAACGCAGGGAGTGCGATCAAACGCAGGACGCGAGTCTTTCCGTCCTCAAAGAGTCCCTAGACTTTATAGAGTCTTCAGCTACAGCACGTCTAAAGCTCTAAGCTACTATTCTCATACTGTGCGGCGATCGCTACAACTTTGAAATAAGGATTGACCTGAAGCATGGCAGAAGAAACAACGCCCAACCAACCTGAAGAGCAGACTCCTACCAATAGCGAAGCGAAAGCGACCAACATTCCAACGGCAAACGCGCCGGAGCCAGAGGTTGCTAAACCAGATGCGGTGTCTGATGATCCAGAGTCAGACACCGCTCCGAAGAAGCCTGCTGCTAAGCGACCACCGAAAGCAGAGGTTGAAGGCGATGGAGACGCTAAACCAGCCGCTAAAGCCAAGAAAGAGAAGCCTCCTGCGTTGGAAGACAAACCCTTTGCTGACTTTATCCAGCAGGATTATCTGCCAGCACTCAAAGCAGGCTTGGCAAAGCAGGAAATTCCATACGCTGAAGTGACGTTTGAAAAGCGCAAAATCAATGTTATCGGCTATGCCCAGGCACCAGAGTGTTGGCAAGTCATTGGTTGTTGGAACGATGCTAAGCAGACAAGAGCCTTCAATCTCTATTTCTTTGACGAAAAGATCAACGGGCAGAAGGGCTTTTCCTATGCTGAGAGCGGCAGCAAAGCCAGCACGATGGAGTCATTTCGCATTGATGAGCGCAAGGTTGATTTAGGGCTGCTGGTCTTCTGGACGCTGCAACGGTTGAATGCCCAAAAGTGGTTAGTCAGAAATTAGAGACGGCACCCTGGACTGCGACGATCTTTGTGCTCCAATCTTTGAGCTTTGCCCTAAAGCTCCTTAAACTCATACATCACAACGCCCGTTTCTAGATCGTTGGTAATGTCAACATAACCCACTCTTACCATGTGCATGAGGGTGGCTTCTACGTGAGCAAAACTTGCCCCCGTTTCCATCACGCCTTGAGTGACAGAGAGCCTACCGTCTCTAGCTTCTGCGGCTTTCAGCAGCTTCATCAGCAATGGATTGGGTTCTAGTTGCGGCGGCAACGGGGAGGCAACAACGGGAATAACCCGCTGAATCACCGCTTGATCGGGTGAGACACCTTGGGGTGGCAATCCCTGCCGCGCACTGAGTTTGGTGTTATGTTCATCAACCATATTCGGGATCAGCAGGAGGTCGATGAGTTGACCAACGCCAAAGAGTCCAAAGGTAAACATCCACAGCAGTCCAGTCAAGATCTTGCCGTTGTAAAGTCGGTGCAGCCCATGCACCCAGAACACACAGCCGAGCCAGAGAATGTAAGCCGTGCCAGCTTTGTTCATACCTGTTTGGGATGCTCTCGTTTCCACGTTCTTCTTCCTATAAGATGCTCTCGTTTCCACGTTCCTAAATGATAAAGACTTTGCTCCGAAGCTGGCAGGGTCTGGTGCGATATTAGTCAGGTGTTACGAAAGTTGGTAATGTGTTACAAGTCTTAATGCGATCGCTCAGTTTCGTTACCATTTACCTTGTTAGACTTGTTAACGTAATTATCGCTGTGGGTTCGTACGCGCACACCGTCGGGCTTCAGGGTTTTCTGTAAGCCCGATCGCATCTGTATCAATCCGTACTCTGAATAGTGATACACTGCGAAGATTCAGCGCACCATCCCCTCGATGCAGAATCTGAAAAAAGAACGAAACGACTCATGGTAGATTCCCTTAAAAAGCCTGGCTTTGAAGAAATACGTCCCGGAGTAAAAGTTCCAGCGAAAG
>JACMKO010000587.1 GCA_014380065.1 Leptolyngbya sp. ES-bin-22
AACCCAACCTATGGGTATAAAGGTGAGCTTAAACCCCTCACAAGCATCCGTAAGCTGCCTTGCCAGAAGATCAACGCGATCGCTTGTAATGATTCGTGCTCAAAATTCCTTTCTGTAAAAATGGGAGCCGTTGTTCAGGCGATCGCTCAGTCAAAACATACAGGCTGTGCAAATGTTTAGTGATTTCGCTGCTAGAAAGCTCATCGATCGTCCAAATGGTGGACAACGGTTGAGCCTGTATGCCCCGTTGTCAACCACAAAACAGCTCTGGCTCCATCTCGGACTGCTTTACCAAGCGGTTCATTCGCGTGATCCGATGGCATGGGAATCGGCTTTAGATCAATCCCTCGGCTACCAAAAACAAGTTCACCAATGAGGCGAGAGCGACGCATGTGGTAGTCGGAGGTAATCAAGTAAACGCTAGTGATGCCTCTGGCTTGAAACTTATCAACCAGCGTTGTGAAATTGGTCACAGTGTCAACAGCCTCACGATCGACATGCAGCCGCGTCAGGTTAACCCCAGCATCCGCAAAAACGCTTTCTGTATAAGCACGCGGGCTACCGCCAGACACCCAAATGGGTAATTCAGGATGCCGACGCGCAAACTCAGCCGCAAAACTCTCACGCTGTGGTGCGCCGCCCAGCACCAGAATGGCTTGCGGTTGCACAAAATAGCGCTTGAGTTCGCGATACCCCAGCCAAAGTGATGGCATGAGCACCAAAAGCCACAGTAACGATCGCGACTTCAACCGTCCAGGTTTAGAACGTTTGGCGCGTGCGTCATTTAAGTAGAGCAATCCCCTCAATCCCATCACGAGTGTCGTCAATCGTTGCGTAGGCAGGCTATCACGTTTTTAAGCGTGTTTTTGTCCAACGTAACGCTATTTCTAGTCCAACGTAACGCTATTTTTGAGGCAGTCAATACAAAACCTTGCTGCCAACGTGCTTGCCCGTCTTGCCTACTGCGGTGAAGACGGACGTTTTGGCAGTTCACGGTTCTGCGCCTGAGCGATCGTTGCCCTGATGCGAGGCGTTTCCAGGAACTTTTTGGTATCAGCCAGCAAGCGATTACCCCAGAGATTTTCCTTCAGAAACTTCAAATCGCTATAGCGGCTATCAATCTCAATCGCTGCCTCGCCCAGCGCCAAACCCTGTTCGCGATCGCCCTTCGAGTAGAGCGCCACCGCCATCGCTAGCTGTGGTTCTGCCGCCTTTGCGTCGATCGCAACCGCTGCCCGCCAGCGTCGAATGGCTTCCTCCACATCACCGCTTTCGTACTTGATCAGCCCAATATTATTGATCGCAGGCCAAAAGGCTTTATCTTGAGCCACGGCCTTCTCATATTGAGCCACCGCGTCTGTAAGCTGACGCAGCATCGGATACGCGTTCCCCAAATCAAACAACGCACCAGGGACGTTTGGCTTGATCTTCAAGCCTGCTTTAAGATAGTCGATCGCCGTTGTGTAGCTGTTCTTCTGAAAATAAGCTGATCCCAGTGCAAACATGACAGCCGCATTCTTTTGATCTAACGCTTGTGCCGTTTTGAGCGCCGTGATGCCATTGTCGAGGTCATTGGTTTGTAAATATAATCCACCCAAAAGCGACCAAATCTCTGGACTTTTCGGTGCCAGTTGTGTCGCCAAACGTGCCCTCGGCAGCGCCAGTTCATACTGCTGAAATTGCGCCAACTGTGCTGCTTCTTGAGCCAAACTAAGACCCTGTCGCTCTAGCTTTGCTTGATCCAGTTGCACCGTATGGGGCACCAAAAGCTGTGCTGAAGCTGGTTGAGCAGCACCCCATACACCGAGAAGAATCAGGAACGAAAGGAAAGAATTGCGATTGGGCACGGCTCAGCCTTTGAAACGTTGTAGTGAGTTGACGAGTAGCTTCATTCATCTGCTGTCTATGGTGGCATAAAACGACAAAAATGCCCGGAAAATGTCTCCTCGTGGTGCTGGGCGGAAATATGCCTACCGTTCGTAGTGCAGGCTTCCAGCCTGCGCGGGCAAGATGCCCGCTCTACGGTAGTTAAACTTGCCCCACATTCTACTAGCTGCGTGTCACCATCTTCATTACTCAGTGAAAGTGGGTTTGATCGATCCAGTGCCAACCATCAACCTTCGACTGACCATTGACCTTGTTCGTTCGGTTG
>JACMKO010000055.1 GCA_014380065.1 Leptolyngbya sp. ES-bin-22
CTCGGTGCGATAAACCTCGGCATACTTGGTTAACACTGGTGATCGTCATCTTAATAAAGTGCGTTCTCTATTGAACCGAGTAGGGAGGACACTGCCCTCCCTACTTAATTCTGAACTATTCGCCTAGAGGCTAGTTGCCAAAGGCATCTTTGATGTTGTCAATTGTGCTTTCAACGGCATTTTTGGTTTTGTCGATCGCGCCCTGAGTCCGAGCCGAGTCTTCATCCGCTCTGCGCTCGATTCTTGCGGCATCTTTCTTGGCTTTGCGTCCGATCGCGCTGTCGTCATCGGTGGCACGATCGACCTTAGCCGCGTTAGTCTTTGCAGTCTTCTTCAGCTTGTCAGTCGTATCGCGAACAAACCCTTTAGTACGTCCAGCATCTTTACTGGCTTTCCCTTGCATTTCACTGCCTGCATCTGCTGCTGCAATTAGATTCGTAGAAGGAGCAGCGATTGCTGCCGTGCTTGAGAAGGAGGCACCCTGCCAGGTAAAGGCGATCGCCGACACACATAGCAATGCTGTTGTCAACCAACGCCCTAGCACTGGTAGCTGTTTTACAAAATAGTTCAGTTGCATAGAATACAATCTCCATTCGATTTAGCATTCTATTTCTACTTCATCTGATGGAGCGGTCAAATCGCTCCCCAGACAGAAGTTACCTTCAGTGCTAAATCCACCCATGTGAACAGTGCTTCTACCAATTCCGCCAGCCGCCTGCAATTTTGGTGTCCTTACCAGTTTGCGTTGGACGCTGCTGGAGTAACGCTTGGTACTCCTGGCTGCTTGCCCAGCGATCGATCTCGCGTGCCCGCAACACGGGTACTGGATGGGTGAGTTGAGCGGTCATTGCCTGCTTGAGTAATTCGCCTAGCTGATCGTTGCTCACGTCATCGTAAGCGCGTGCCTGAGTCAGGAAAGCGTCCAGATTGAGTTGTCCTGAAAGCGTTGGCGAACCGCCCGCCAGTTTCATCAGCACAGAACTCACCACTTTTGGGTTTTGAATAGCGAGAAGCGCGGCACGATCGCAGGTAAATTCGGCACAGCGCACCCATTCTAAAATTTGTGCCTGCAAGCTTTGTGCGATCGCGCCGCCCAAGGTAGGTAATTGTCCTGCTGCCAAGACCAAGATATTTGCCAGCGTCAGGTAAACGCCGTGTTCGCATTTCAGGTGTCCCAGTTCGTGGGCGATCACTGCCTGAATTTCTTCTGGAGTGAGCAAATCAAGTAGCGACGTGTGCACCACAATGAACGGCTGCTTGCCCCGCATGGCAAACGTATAAGCGTTAGGAACGGGATGCTGCCGGACGTAAAGCTGCGGTGGCTCTAAATCCAAGATTTTGCAGGCATCAAGCAACAGCGTATGCAGATCAGGCAACTGCTGTTCGCCAACCAAAATGCTGGACGCAATGTTCTCCAGGTAGAAAAACTGCTCTGCAATCGGACCCAGCAGATTCCGAATGACGACATCCAGACCGGGCAACTGCTTTAGATTCGCCGTCGCCTCAAAGTCGAAAGGGTGACGAAAATGGTCGGCTCGTAAGCCAATCAGGGGTGTTTTAAGAAAGGACATGCTGTGAGGAGGCGAAGGATGGAGTGCAAAAGCAAGGATCTAGAAGCTGCCCTGTAACCTGTGCTGCCGGACAACAGCACTTGGGCTTAGAGCCGGAAGCAAGACTCCGGAAGAGTCGTCAAGAGCAAGGCTAACGAACTTACTGTCAGTATAGCGGGAAGCTCTGATGGCTTGCGATTGTCTCCACATAATCCAGTCGATCGATCAGCAGCTCACAGCACTGCCTGCATGAGACATAGCCATGCCTAGCCCAGTTCTGCCAACGGAGCGACGCTTGTAGGCTCCGGCAACACTAACGGACTCTCACCATCGGCTTTAGATTGCGTCCGCTGTAGGTTCGCTCCAAGTTTTTGCAGCTTTACGTCCAGGTTTTCGTAACCGCGATCCAGGTGCTGCAAGCCCTGAATCGTCGTCGTGCCATGAGCAGCCAGCCCTGCTAACACAAGCGCAGCAGACGCACGTAAATCAGTCGCCACCACAGGTGCACCAGAGAGCATTGACACACCTCGGACGATCGCGTGAGTGCCCTTGACACGGATATCGGCTCCCATGCGGGTTAACTCGGCAACATGACCAAAGCGGTTTTCAAACACAGTTTCGGTCATCACGCTATCGCCGCCACTCAGGGTAAGCAACGCCATGAACGGTGCCTGCATGTCGGTAGGAAACCCAGGATACGGCAAGGTTTCAATATCGGTTGCCAGATGGCTATAACCAGGCAAAATACGAAGGCGATTGGGTGCCTCTTCGATGACCTGTGCGCCGATCGCGTGGAGTTTGGCAATCACTGCCGTCAAATGGTCTGGAATGACCGGAGACAGGCTAATTTCAGAATGGGTAATCGCACCCGCGAGTAGAAAGGTGCCAGCCTCAACGCGATCGGGCACGATGGCGTAATCAGTGGTGTGTAGGCTCGGTACGCCCACGATCGTAATTGTGTTTGTGCCAGCACCGCGAATCTTGGCACCCATCGCCCGACAAAAGTTTGCCAGATCAGCGACTTCTGGTTCTTGCGCGGCGTTTTCGATCGTCGTTTCGCCCTCTGCCAGCGTTGCCGCCATCATCAGCGTTTCCGTCGCGCCCACGCTGGGGTAATCTAGATAGATTTTCGCACCTCGAAGGCGCTTATTTCTGCCGCGCAGATGAGCATTGACAACTCCGTGATCAATTTGCACATCGGCACCCATTGCCTGCAAACCGCGCACGTGCAGGTCTACTGGTCGCGCACCGATCGCGCAGCCACCCGGTAACGGGATACGCGCAACGCCTAGACGGGCAAGCAGAGGACCAATCACAAAGAAGCTGGCGCGAAGTTGGCTGACCAGCTCGTAGGGTGCTTTTGACTGGGCGATGTGAGACGCATTCACCAAGAGGCTATCTCCCTGCCGTTCTAATTTCACTCCCAGCGCAGAGAGAATTTGCCCCATGCGGGTGATGTCTGCCAGGGCGGGAACGTTGCGAATGCGGCAATCTTGTGAGCAGAGTAGTGCTCCAGCCATAATTACAAGCGCAGAGTTCTTAGCGCCACTGATAGAAACATGACCCTGTAAAGAAGCACCGCCCAAGATTTGCAGGACGGCTTTGTCTTCTTCCAGGGAAGCGTGAGTGTTGGAGAGGCTAGGCGAGAGAGTAATTGGTCTGTCCTCCAGTGAATGCTTAGTATGAGTCAGTATATGAAGTCGTTTTCGCAAGCCACAAAAGCTGAAGGCTTAAAAAAAACGAACATCGAAATTTTACCGGAAAGATGCAAAATGTACAGTTTTTCGCCCTGAGCGATCGCGCACCCTTTGTTCAAGACATCTCAGAAGTATCCTCTATTTCCGTGCAAAAGTGATTGACAGATGTCGTCAATTACTCGATGATTGTGAATCGCGGCTGTAGCTGCGCATAAGCGGGACTGGCGGAATTGGTAGACGCGCTAGATTCAGGTTCTAGTGTTCGCAAGGACTTCCGGGTTCAAGTCCCGGGTTCCGCATCTAAACGATGACAAGCAGTATGGGTTCACCGCGCGATCGGACTATCATTTAGCTCCGTACGTCCCTCAGATCTGCTTATAGGTTTGACGAAGTTTGTAACAAAAGTTTAATTGATACTAAGTGCTCACCAGTCTTCAGAACCCTCTGATTAAACAGATACGGAAACTGCACCAGGCGAAAGAGCGGCGAGAGCAAGAGCTTTTTTTGCTTGAGGGTACTCATCTCCTGGAAGCTGCTCTGCATGTCGAGCGTCCTCTGGCAACCCTTTGCCATACCATCACCTGGCAAACAAAATATCCCCTGCTGTGGGAGCAAGCACAGCGATCAGCGCAACGAGTCGAATTAGTGAGTGCTGATGTTTTGCGGGCGATCGCGACCACCGTGGAACCGGATGGGGTTGTTGCCACAGTGGAACGAATATCAACGCCTGCTCCAGCCTTCACCAGTCTTGGCTTAGTCCTGGAGACGGTGCAAGATCCTGGCAATCTAGGCACCATGATCCGCACGGCGGCAGCGGCGGGTGCCGAAGGCTTGTTACTCAATGCTGACAGCGTTGATCTTGACCACCCTAAAGTGCTGCGATCGTCAGCAGGGCAGTGGTTTCAGCTTCCAATGGCAGCAAGCTCCGACCTGAAGACAGAATTAAGTCATTATCAAGCGCAGGGCATGCAGGTGATTGCGGCGCTACCCACCGCCAGCCTGACCTATTGGCAGGTTGACTTGAGACAGCCGACGTTGATCCTGATGGGCAATGAGGGTGCTGGGCTTTCTCCAGAGTTGGCGGCGATCGCAAACCAGCAGGTCACAATTCCGTTAAGTCCTGGCGTGGAGTCCTTAAATGTGGCGATCGCCGCGGCGCTGATATTGTATGAAGCCAAGCGGCAGCGCGTGGGAACATGAAGAGCGAGGGGTAAGGCGATCGGGACGCGGAGGGGGCAGGGGAAAGCAGCAAGACAGACGCTTTGAGTCAATTCTAACGATTGACCGCTGACCAGATTTTTGGGTTACTTCTCTCCGCCCATCTGCCGCTTTTGCATAAATGCCTCAATATCCGCCACTGCTTGTTCAAAGCTACTCAAGTCAAACTGGTTGGAGAAGGAGGTCTCGGAGCGACGTTGATCATGCTCAGGGGCAGTTGGCTGTACGGGTGGCACTTCGTTTGTTTGAAGCGTCTCTTGCAGTTGGTCGAGCGACTCCCTAAAGGCTCTATCTGCTTCATACCGTAGGTTTTGCTGACGCTGATTCATTGTGCTGGCTCCAAAATCAAGGATCAAAAAACCGGACTGCTGAGCGAATGGGGTAGTCGTGTGCCGTTTGAGCGTAGGAATCCTGTTGGGTTGGTTTGATGACAAGCAACTGCGAGCAGCTTCAACCGTTTAGTAAAGCGTTTGATGTTAGGGTGCCCAGTTTAAAGCTCAAGTTAAAAAGAACTCAAGTTAGAACGCCCCTTTGGTAGCGGAACAGATTTACACCTGCAACCATAGCGCCAAGCGTGATTTTTGGTCAGTTGCGGGTGGTCAGTTTAGCTAAACGGCGCGATCGTCCACTGCCTTCCTCATCTCGCTCAAAATCTCTTCTAGTACCGCTGGTGCCGCCGATGAAATCAACGTCGAGGGATAAACGGCTCGCCCCCACGTTGGATGGAGCACGATGGAGCAGCCGTGGCTACTGGCAGCTCGGTAGCCCAGCGCCGCTTGCACGATGGCTACGTCATCTAACCGCAGTGCGCCAGGACGTGCAAGCAGTGGTAAGCCAGTGCGAGGATCAAAAAGGGCGGCTAAGTGACCCCTTTGGTTGATTTGAGCCGCGATCGCGTAGCCAAGCTTCAGGAACTGTTGCCGCAGTTTACGTTTTTGCGCCTCGGCAAGCGGCGATCGCTCCAGCAAGTCGCAATCGCATGACTGGAGCACAATGAGCATCGATCGCGCTGGGCACGACCAATCAGGCAGCAGTTTGTCCTGGTGGTGACAAACAAACTGACTGGGCGGATGGACAGAGTACTGGGTTGGTGCTTGGTGTTCGATGGCTTCGCTCACAGGCGCTCTGGGCGATCGTCCCTATTCTACGCAGGAGACTGCACCCTTCACGCGAGGACTTTGCTTTGGTACTGTCTTTGCTACGACATTTGTTCTACGGCAGTACAGACGTTTGCCTCAGGGCGATCGCTAACAAAACTTTTTAGGATGGCTGTAGCTTAAACACTGTCATAGCACTCCGTCATTCCAGAGCTGACGGTTATTGACGGCGACCGCCCCAGCGAACTTGGCGATCGCCGCCAGCGGACTGAAAAGATCCGGATACCGATTTCGCCCTGGCGAAAGGTGATGCTACCCCCCAAAAGACGCACTCCCACGCTCCGAGAGTCGCCGTCTATAAGTGTTCGTAAGTTTTGATCTGAACCTCATCTCGTCCTGGTTGTTTGGCTGCAACCGAGGCATGAACTTGTGTGCCGAAAATTGAATCCCCTCGGAACTTTTTAACGTTTAAGCTATGAAATCCAAGTACCTGCTTCTACTTGCGTTCTCTGTGTGGCTGGTTGGTGTCACTACTTCCATAGCCGCTCCCATTCGAGCCGTCAATCGGTTGACTACGGCGGTTCGCTTTACACCTGCATCGGATACAGCACAAGCAACATACCAAACCTGCCAAACTAAAAGCCCAGCCGTCGTTACCGTCTATGCTGGCAATGAAACGGGTTCTGGCAGCATTGTTAGCTCAGAGGGATTGGTGATTACGAGCAATCATGTCATCAAAGATCGGGCGGGCGGGGAGTCGATCGTCGCTAAAACGTCTGCTGGCGAGCAATACCAGGGGCGGGTGATCAAAATTGATACGCGCAATGACCTGGCGTTGCTGCAACTGGAGGCTCAAACTGCATTCCCGATCGTTCAGTTGGCAAGCGCCAGTGCGATTCAAATTGGTCAGCCAGTCTGCGCGATCGGTAGTCCCTATGGTCGTCCTGGTGTCTTAAGCGAAGGCACGCTGAGCCGCGTCAGGGGGAACGGCGACCTTCAGGCAAACATTCGGCTCTATCCCGGCAATTCAGGCGGACCTTTACTCAATGCTCAGGGCGAGCTAATTGGCGTAAACAAAGCCATTTTGGAATCGCCATCTGGCAGAAATACGGGCATTAGCTTTGCCACCAGTGTGCAGGCAGTGAGAAACCTGGTCGGCTCCTCCCTTGCTGCAAGTGCACCTGTTGCAGTCGCGACACCCACTGCGCCGAGTGAGGCATCGATCGCCCCTCCATCGATGGCTGAATGGACGTGGACGGCTCCCGAAGCAACTACAACACCTCCAGCACTGTCGCCTGATGCACTTGAGACCGTACCACCGACGAATCGTCCGGCGATTGGTAGACGGTTAGGCATGACAATCGATGTCCGAAATTTGATGGTACAGCAAGTTCAACCTGGCTCAGTGGCAGCGGTGGGAGGCTTTCGCCCAGGCGATCGCCTCCTTGCGATTGACGGCAACCGGATTGGTGGTTTCACAGCCTTGCAGTCCTTTCTCGACCAACAACCCGATGCGGCACTTTTTACGATCGCTCGTGGTCGGCAACGCACTAATGTTCAAGTCCGCTTTTAGCTGGAACCTCGGCTGTGGTGTGTGCGTCTTGCCTGATATGACTCGGCTTTAAGCGCCGCTCATGATCCACGTTACACGATTCAAACTGTC
>JACMKO010000056.1 GCA_014380065.1 Leptolyngbya sp. ES-bin-22
CGATCGGGCGGAAAGATGCTGATTCAAGGGAATCAGGCTGTAGACATCTTTGCGCCCGATCGCGCCACAAATGGTTCCGTCACCGTATCGCGGATCTTCACCGTCTCTGTTGCCTTCAGCGTCAGGTTGTTGCCTGCTTGTAGCTGTCCCTGCAAATCTAGATTGCCAGCTTCCAGCGTCAAGTCTTGTCCAGTGGACAAATTTCCCCGGTTCGTGATGGTCGCTTTGGGCTGATCCTTGCCAAACTGCACTCCCAGCGGCACACTCACCGTCAGCAGCGAAGATGCGGAAGGGTTCGTTGCACTATACACCGTGCCATCTGCCATCAGCAGATCCCGCGCCGTACTTGCCGTAAACGACCCCGCCACATCCAGGCTGGCGTTGGGTCCAAAAATAATGCCATTCGGGTTCAGCAAAAACAGATTGGCAGTGCCCAACACGCCTAACCGTCCGGCAAGATTAGACGCGTTGCTGCCCGTCACCCGGCTAAAAATATTCCCCACCCCGATCGGGTTGCTAAAATAAACCCCTCGCCCTGCCGCCACGTTAAACTCTAAAAAACTGTGAAACAGGTTCGCGCCTCGTCTTGCGCCCCCATCCACGCGATCGCTCGTCAAGCCCCTAATAAGCACATCTGAGTTCACAACCGAACTCTCTGATCCCAATGTGCGATCGGGGATTACCTGAGCAAACGCTGGCTGAGAGACGCACAGACCACTGGTGGCGGCGATCGCCAGCCCAATGCCACAAACCAACCCCGTCTTGAAGTCGTTCACCATGATCGAAAGCACCCCGAACGCGTTTACAAGAGGACGAGAAAGCAGCTTGAACCGTTGCAAAGATTTTAGTCTGCCGAACAAAAACAAATGTTAAGTTTTGTTTAATTTGTCGAAGATCGACAGACCTCAGTCCTTGAGAACCTTTGAGCCAGATGACCTCGTTAAATGCCGACTCCTAGCCTGACCACACTAAGAAGCTTGTACCAGTTCTCACCCAGCCAGGAAACAACCTTTGTCATCCGGGGTTGCAGCTTTTCAATCGCTGCCGAAAAGCCCTCTGCTTTCTGGGCATAGTTAAACGCTCGTTCCAATGCCTGCCCTACCTCTGCCTTATCCGGCTGCGGTTTTTTGAGTTCATCCTCAACATCAGCCAGCGCATTGTCAATCTTGCGTTGATCGGGGCTATGCATCTGCGTGAACAAATCTCGTAGAGCCTTGAGTTCAGCGTTAATATCGACACTTCCCGCTGGTGGCAACGTGGTTTGATGAAACTGCACTGAAGCCGTATTGCGATCGCCCGTTTGAATCACGCTTCCAGTCATATTGCCGCCAATTGAAACCGAGCGGTTTTGATGGCTTGGCATACGTTCCTCTTGGCTCTTTGGTTCAGGTGTTGACAGGAGAGGCGATGGGGTTTCTCTCAACCGCTTGCGATGCTTGAGTATCGGCGTGGACGCTTCTGGAATTCCCTTCAAGTCGATCGCGTTGCACCCAAACTCAAACGACTCCTCATAGGATTTGCCTGCACAGAGCGATCGGTAAAAACCACGCGCAAAATTAATCGCGGCGCGATCGCCGACTGCCTGATTCATCCCTACCACACAGTCAATGTGTTGATGAATTGCCTCTGCCTGCGCCTCCGAATAGCAAGCATTGAGAAAAACGCATTCAACGTCGGCTTGAAACAACTGAAATAAACCTGCCAGTGCTTTACTGCTCACCAGTTGCATCTGACCTGCTTCATTTTCTAGCGCCAACCCTGGCGTACCTAAACCATGTCCCGAAAAATGCACCACTTGAGGCTGTTGATCCAAGAGGATCGCCTGCAAATCATCGACCCGTACCGCCCAGCGAGTCACGATTTCAAAGCGATCGCGCACTCTCGACTGATCCAGCACCGCCTGAATTTCTCGCACCTCTTCATCCAGACGCAACTTATCTGTATTTTTGGGATTCGCTGTCAGAATCAAGATCCGTTTCATCACCAGTCTGCCCCCTGAATCGCTAATGAGAACTCAATTAAATGTCGTGTCAAGGACAATCGCGCCTGAACTACCGGACAACAATTTCAATCTGATACTCCTTGAGTGGTGGTTGATCCTGCTCCCACGATCGCCCTTGCCTCATCCGAAGCGTTGCTGCTCCCGGTCTAAGTGCCGGAAGCTCAAACGGTTTGTCTTGGCTGAAACCGATCGTGGGTTGAGCAGACTCCTGGCGACTCGCTTCCGATAGTACGGTGTGACAGCAACCACCGAATCATCGCTTTGAGTGATTTCCATACGTCCACTGATAGCCTGCCGTAGCAAGTCCTGGCAGCGTCAATCGATACGTTTCGCCCACTCCAAGCTCAAGTGTTGCTGGAATGTCCATATGTTTGCTCTTGCTACTGTCTATAGCAGTGGTCATTTTTGAGTTGCTTTGGCTGGACAAGATTGCATGAGCGGATCTTGAGCGTAATCTTCTAGCTGCACAGACTGCAACAGCCGCACCCAACTGGTAGCTACGCGTTGGTCTTGAGGCTTGGCACAGCGTTCCTGCGCCAGCGTGGCGATCGCATCCTGCCAGATGCCATTGCTGGCGTACAGGGCAGAACGATCGTGTAGGCTCGCTTTTTTCAGTTGACTGGTTAAAGCGGCAGTTGGTTTAAGGCGCTGTACCACTCCTTCCACAAACGGATTGATAGATGGCTGATTGGGATCGCACAGAATCGAAAGCTGCCAGTAAAAGTCTTTCCCTACCGTCAACACAGAGGTCGTCACACTGGCAGGTAGGGTTACACTGAGCACTCCCGGCGTTCCCGGTAGGTTAACGATGGTCTTGTAAAGCGTGCGATCGTTTTCGTCCAGTAGTGCAAATTCGGCTGTCTGGGCAGCGGTTTTGGGCACATACCAGAAAAACGTGGGGCTGTTTGACGCGGTTGTGCTGAAGCTGTCGATCGGGGTTAGGGGCATGAGCAATTTTGGTCCGCGCAGGCAGGTGCCGCGTGTGCCTGCACCTTCTCGCCGTCCAGGGGTGCCGCGCTTGGGTGGGTGGTACTCTTGCGCGATCGCGAACAGGGGAGCACTACAGATAAGGCTGCCGAGAACACTCAACAGACAGGCAGACATGAGTTTGCGATAATCGTTTTTCTGAAGCATAGGGGTAATCAAATCTAACCGTATAAATAAGTTGCTCTATGAATGCACCGCAATGAGATGTACGAGTTTACTGGCTGGCTTACGTAACTAAGTGGGGAGGCACAATTATTTGTAGGATGGGTCAGCGATAGCGTAACCCATGCGGGCGTTGGGTTTCATGCTTTAACCCAACCTACGTCCTATGAATGCACCGCAATGAGATGTACGAGTTCAGTGGCTGGCTTACGTAACTACTGGCTAAGTATCCTATCTTACGGAAGCAGTTTTAGAAGCACCTCCTGTCTGGCTCGGTAGCGCCTGTCGGTGGGTTACGTCTTACGTTGCGGATGGCAGTAAGCCACTCAATGTTCCCTTTGGCACCCGATCTTTAAGCAAGCATCAAATCGCGATCGGCGATAAAGCTGCCTTTGCAGAGCTTGGTACAGCTTGTGACGGTGCAGACCGTCTGCTTCTACAAGTCATTGGCGTAGCCTAGCACCCGGTACACATCAATAAGCTGCTGTTTGCCTTTAAGCGCCAGCGGTCCCCACGGTTCGACAGCAAACTTGTCTTGCAAATGCACCAGAGTATCTTTGGCAATGAGAATCCGGCAGGCTTCGGTTTGCTGGTCTTTCGCATAGCTTTCTAAACGAGAGGCGATATTAACGCTGTCGCCAATCACGCCGTATTCCAGTCGATCTTTTCCTCCCAAACTGCCTGCTACAATCGGCCCCGTGAAGATGCCAACGCGCATTTGAGCGCTGGGTAAATGGCGCTGCTGCCAGTCTTGATTCAGTGCTTGCAGGCGATCGCCCATTGCCAGCGCGCATTCAACAGCTAAACGGGCATCTTGTGCAACTTCGATCGGCGTGACGCGGTTGATGGGTACACCAAACACAGCTAGCAAGCCATCACCTGTAAACTTGTTGATAATGCCCTGGTTGGCTTTGACTTCCTGGGTAATGGCGCTGAGATACTCGTTCAGCCATTCCAGCAGGTTTTCAGGGGGCATCTGCTCTGAAAGGGTGCTGAAGTTCCGAATATCAGTAAAGAGCATGGTGGCAGTCAAGCGTTGCCCCGGCAGCTTACCCGATTTCAACAGGCGATCGCGGCTTTTCCACAGTGCCGTAGCAATTTCAGGCGACGTATTTTGTCCTAACAGTTTCATCATCATGATCTGCTGGCGCTGTGCCTGCTGCGCTCGATACGACACCACAAGAATGGCGACCACTGCTATCCCGACTGCGGGCGCGGCAGTGGGCACCCACCCTTGATGCAAAAAGAGGACATAACAGGTGCCAAGCGCGATTGTAATGGTAAGGGTGATGACCAAACACAGCCCTAGCGGATGGCGAATGAACCAGGCAAGGCTGGCACCGAGCACAACCCAGACTCCAATCCAGATGCTTTCTGCCCAAGGAAACCAAAACCAAAATAACGGCTGCTGGTCTAAGGCAGCGTCCAAAAACTGACTGACCATCTGAGCGTGGATCACCACACCGGGCATGGAAGCAGTTTGCTGTTCAGCCGTGCTGTAGGGTGTCAAAAATCTGTCCTTGGCACTCCGGGCAGTGGTGCCAATCAGCACAATTTTGCCGTTCACCCAACTCGGATCGATCGCGCCGTTTAAGACCTGAGTCAGCGTTACCTGCCGGACAGCTTGGCTACGGGCACGGTAATTAAGCAAAATCTGATAGCCTTTCGCATCCACGGTTCGGTATTGTCCCGATGTGGCTTCCCAGGGGATAAATTCAGTCTTGCCGAGCCGGAGATTACTCGGATTGAGTACGCCTGCCTGGGGCGAAATGTCCTGTTGCCGTAGAGACGCGATCGCCAGACGGAGCGAGAAAGAGTAAAGCGTTGTGTTATCTGTATCCACAAATAGCAGCCCGCGACGAATCACGCCGTCTGGGTCAGTGGCGATGTCGTTAAAGCCAATGCGATCGTCTGGCACTCCAGGCGGCGGATCAACCCCCAAATCATCTGCATCCTGCACTTTAGTAATGGCAATCACGTTCGCTTGTTGCAGTTGCTTTGCCAACGCAGCGGTGCCGGGTGCCTGTGGCAGATCGCGATAGACATCTAAACCGATGACGCTAGGGTGGAACTGTTGCAGCTTTTGGAGCGCCGTAGCGATCGTCAAATCTGAAAGGGGCCATCGCTTTTGTGCTTTGATATCTGACTCGGTGATGGCAACCAGCAACACGCGTGGGTCAGTTGCCCGATCGGGACGCAGGCGCACCATCAGGTCATAGCTGGCAAGTTCTAGTGGTTGCAGCCCACCCAACTGACGCACACTCAGTAAACAGCCCGTGACGACTGTACTGGTCGCCACGATCGCCAACGGCACCAGCACGATCGCTGGCAGCGCCGCTACCTGCATCCACCCATTACGGCATCGTTGAAGGAGTTTAGCAATCACAGGTGTTCTCAGCGTTGCATGACCGAGGTTGAAGGTTAACTGAGACGTTGAAGTGTGTCCAAGCAGCCGTTGAGCCTACTACTAATAAGCCCCAAGTCACTCAAGGTCTAACCCGCCGTCAAGTTCAAGCCGTCGATCGATGCACCAGGATACTCATAAGGGAGCAACCCACCGTTCTATTAAAGCTATACGCCTTCTACACCACAAGATCCTGACAATCAGAAAATCGAGGGATGGGCAGCAAAGGTTCAAGATGTCTTTTTGAGGGTGCGCTCCAGAATTGCCTTTGCAGGTTCGACGATCGCCCAGGTGCCGTTCGGTTGCTTGCGCAAGGCAGCAAATAGCAGCAAATTGCCACTGCCGATCGCGTCGCCTTGGCTGACATCACCCACACGCGGTTCATTCAAACCACACAGGCGAAAGAGGTATGCCGGTACATCAGGGCTAGAAAAAACCAGGCAGCGGCGATTGTCCAACTGAGTGCGCCCATCAAAGGGCGCATAGACACGATTGCCAGCCAGCGCGATCGAAATATCTCCAAGACCACCCAGCACCTTGCGATCGGCGATCGTGTCATCCGGTTGCAGTTCCCAACTTTGGTAGAGTTTGATGATAAGTGGCGATTCATCGCTAGGAGGCTTAGTGCAGCCAAGTGGGAGGAGTAGTGTGGCAACCAGCACACCCCCTTGAAGCAAAGCAGCCCCAGTTTTGATCACTCTAGCCTTAAGGAACTTAGCCTTAGCGAACATTGAAGCGGTATCCAGCATACTGTTCGCCTTCATACAGAATGACCAACCACGTCTGCGGTTCAAACTCTAGCGGATATGCCTCCCGCTGAGCCGTCGCCCCTGCACGCACCTGGAGGTCGGCAAGCTTGCAGTATGGTTCTTTGACAATTTCCTGCACTTTCTGCTTCTTATCTCCCTCTGGCACCGTGAGCAGCCGCGCTAATTGCTGCCTGGACAACTTCGCCTGTGCCTGGACGACCGCCTGACACGACTCACCAGCACTCTTCTTGCTTAAAAAAGAAGGCAGGCTATGCAGATCCAATAACAGACCAAATGCCAGCAGCACAGCACCACCAGCCACTAACTGCTTTGAAATTGATGGTTCAGACTTTGAGTATTCCATCCATCCTCCTAAGGAATTGTTTGATCTGAGAAGCTGGGAGTCAGAAGCCAGGGGTCAGACGGGTGAATGCGTTTCGGCTTCTAGCTTCCTTGTAAGCGCGAGTGAATCAGCATCGCTACGCTTCAGAAACATCACGCCAGTCACATCAGATCGCTAGCGACCAAAAACTTCACGTGAGACCACTTGACTGAAGACAATTTGGCTAAAGTCTGCCTCCTAGCAGCAATCCCAGCATGATGAGAAACAAGCGATAGATGGAAACAAACCCGGCTCTGGGCACAAACATTGCCAGATAGACCGCAAGGGCGGCGGGTGCAAACATCAGCAGTACAAAAACAGGGGTGAGCGCTGGAACCATTGCCAGCAGAAACCTTGCTCCAACTCGTATGGCTGCTGCAAGAACGATCCACAGAACTGCATCTCCGACCTTATCGAACGGCTTTTGCGGCATGTGAAGAAACCGCCGCAGTTGTAAACCATAGCGTCGAGTTGGTAATGAACCTTGCACCGTTCGAGGAGGGCGGCCGCGATCGCGCGATCGCCGCCCGCCAGTCTGACTGGTGCCCGCGATCGAGGGGTCTACCTGTTCTCGACCAAGATCACGACTCGCCAGATAGCGGAGTGCCTGAGCAGTTTCCGTTGCTTCGTGCTGTGCTTGCTGATCAGTGCTGTGTGTGACGTGTTGCTGATTCGCTGCAAAAGGTCGGGCGTTTGCTCCGTGGCGGTAGGTGCCAGACGCAAAGACCTCGTCACCCACAGCAGGCGTGGCTTGAGCAGCGGCGGCGGCAGGATGAGAAGTCTGAACCTGCTCATCAGCGATGCCAGGTGCGATCGTGCCACTGTGCGGCATGGCTTCGCTCTCGACTAAGGCGGTTTCCAATGCTTTCAGCAACTGGTTGATCCGCTCTGCCTGCGCTTCCAACGCTTCAGTGTCGTCATCGGGTGCTGGCATGGGTGAAACCTCTGGCGATCGGGGCGTTTTCCTACTGCCTCTGGTGGCTTTCTTCTTAGAGGCTAAAGCCGCTGGTGGTAGAGAGTCACCGTCAGTCAATGCCCCTGCTGGATCAGCCTGCGCCTTCTTCCGCTTGCGCTCCGCCAGCAGTTGATTAATCCGTTCTGCTTGAGCCTCCAACCGCTTGAACTCATCAATGTACGGCTGCTGATGCCCATCGCGCAGTTGCCGAAAGGGAAACGCCTTCTGTGCGGTCTCAGGCTTGCGTTTTGCGACAGACCCTTGCTTGCGCTTCGCGGTGCGTTGTGCGGGTAGTGCGTCAGAGGGACTGGCATCAGCCTGTCTGCTCGACAGTTCCACTACGTTTGCCTCGCCCTGCCGCTGACCATCCTCCAGATGTTCAAACTCCGGATACGGCTGTTTGGCAAGGTTCATGTCTGTTGGCAACGATCGAATCGCTCTAAAACGTGCTTGAAGTTCGTCCATGGTCGGGGGGTAGCCAGCTAATCTAGCAAAAAGCCTCTCGGCGGGCGCAAACGAGAGTCCTTCTACTAACATTAGTACAATGGTACTATAGAAGGATGATTAGTGGCGACAAATTTTTGCACAAGCAGGGGCGAAGCCTTCGGTGGACAGTTGCCATACAGCATTGAGGGCTTATTGGTCGAATGCTTCGCCACTCTCATAAATCGGCGGGTCTAAGGGATAGGCATCTCGTTCAGTAACCGATCGACGATCGCCCGTGATCGCCGTCCCCCGATCGGAATCATGCGGTGCGCGAGTACGTGCGGTGCGAGAAATTTAACATCGTCAGGAATGGCATAATCGCGATCGTCTAAAAACGCAAGCGCTTGAGCGGCTCGATGTAGGGCAACCGTACCTCTAGGGCTAACTCCCAGCGCAAGCTCCTCATCGTGCCGCGTGGCTCGCACCAGGTTGAGGATGTACTGCTGCAAGGTGTGCTCCACTTTGACCAGGGCGCACAGTCGCCGGAGTTCCTGGATGTCGGCGATCGTTAAGCAGGGCTGCAACTCATCCGCACCGACTCTACTTTGCAAGCGTTGCAGCATTTGCAGCTCTTCTGCTTCAGACGGATAGCCCAGCGAGAGCGACAGCATGAAGCGATCCATTTGCGCCTCTGGGAGCGGAAAGGTGCCCTGGTATTCCACAGGATTTTGAGTGGCAATGACAAAAAACGGATTGGGCACCTGACGTGAAAGACCGTCTACGGTCACCTGCTGTTCTTCCATGACCTCCAGCAGTGCCGATTGAGTGCGTGGCGTGGCGCGGTTGATCTCATCTGCCAGCAAAATATTGGTAAACACAGGACCGGGCAGAAATTCAAACGTACCCGTGCTGGGGTTCCAGATGTTTGTCCCTGTAACATCGCTAGGTAGTAGGTCGGGCGTGCATTGAATGCGTTGAAACTTGCCGTCGATCGAGCGTGCCAGTGCTTTTGCCAGCAGGGTTTTACCCACGCCTGGAACGTCCTCTAGTAAGGTGTGTCCGCCTGAGATCAGCGCTACTAGCACTAGCCGAATCGCGTCATGTTTGCCGACGATCGCGCGTCCCAGGTTTTCCGTCAGTGCTTGAATGCGCTCTCTCATACTGATGCAGGTTCCAGAAGTGTCGGCAGAACAGAGTTACTTTAGTGTGCCCCAATGAAGGGTGCCCAGCGATCGACCAGACCGATCGGACATGTCGGCAGACTATCATCTAAACCGCTTATCACGTCCAGTGCTGTCTCATTTCTCCTTACTCTGTTCTGAAGTGGTCGGCGTTTGCTGGCTTTACAGACAGTAACAGATTGAAAGCTGCCCTTAAAGTGAGGTTAATCTGTGAAGAGGTAAGTCTATCGATGAGCGATCGAGATGAAAGCAAGACTTTTGGAGGCGATCGAAGCCTTTTCTGGCGTTTATAGCGGCTGGATCCTTTGGAATCTCTTTTTAGCGTTTATTCCTTTCGTCCTCAGCTTTTGGCTCTTTCGACGGCAAACTAACGATCGATCTGCCGTCTGGTGGTTGGGCTGGCTTGTGTTCCTTGCCTTTTTGCCCAATGCGCCTTACTTATTGACTGATATCATTCATCTGATTCGTGGGATTCGCGTGGGGTATGCCACCTGGATTATCGCGCTGGTATTCATTCCGCTGCATATTGCTGCGATTACGAGCGGCTTTGAGGCTTACGTCATCGCCCTGATTAATCAAGGACACTATCTGAAGCGGCAGGGGCAACGACAGCTCGTTTTATGGTCTGAGTTGGCAATTCATGGACTTTGCGCGATCGGCATTTATCTAGGCAGATTCCAGCGTTTAAACAGTTGGGATCTCGTGACCGACCCCGGTAACGTGCTGCTGACGACGGTGAATGACTTAACAGAAAAACTGCCGCTGCTGGTGGTTGTCATGACGTTTGCCATCCTCACGGTTTCTTATTGGATCATGAAGCAAATTACGCTTGGTCTGCTTTTACGCTTTCGCTATGCGCATCGGCATAAGCCCGTTAAATCTGACTAAATGAACTGCAAGGTTACTTACAGCGGTTGCTGATTGGGTAAACCACAGTTCTGTGAGAACAGGTGTGGGGTCGGTGGCATGCAAGAACGACGAAGCCTGCTCAAAGAGTTTGTCTGATTCGCTGGGCTGGCTCTTGCAATGTTTTGGTTGTGTATTGCTCCTCGAACAGTATTATGTCAGCGTGGGATGGCTAGGGTTTAGACAACACTGGCGTTCTGCGATCGTTGCCAGCTTTTTCGGGGAACAGACATGAGCCGTCGCGTTGCTAGTGATGATTGCAAGAGACCGTTTGCCACGATCGTGAAAGTTAGCATGGGTCTTGCCTGTGCCGTGCTAGTGACGAGTTGTGGTAGTTCTGGTCCAACACTCAATCCTGATCCGCTGGCACCGTTTGTTCAGGGACGCTACAGCGTTGAAGGAGCCGTGGCGACCTTTAAGCAAGAATTTCAACCCACTAGCAATAGCGACAGCCTGAGTGAAACCGACTGGAATAAATATCGGCGGGGGCGGCAGCTTTATAACCAGGCAGCGTCTTCGATTAATGCGGTGATTGTACAAGTGATGTTGGCAAATCAAACCCGCACCGAACTCTCGGCTGTTGACTTTAAGCAACGACTAGAAACGGCAGTCAATCAAGCTGCTGCCTTTCGAGAGTATGCCGAAACGATTAGACGAGAACGCCCCGGAGAGAGAGATGGCACTGCTACTCAGTCGCAACCGTTTTTCTTTTCAGTGCCAGTCAACCCGATCGGCGTGCCAGATCTACTTAACTCCATCTTTGGTCAAATTAATACTGCCCTTGGACAGGCTAGAAACGCCGAGCAGGATAAGCGCGATCGCATTGAAGGTGTACTCAAAAGCCTTTTGTTGCCATCCTTTGATGAAGCTGGCAAGAAAGCACAAGATTCATTCAATCCACCCAGTACGCGCGCCCGCTAACGATTAAATGTTCGAGGATTGACCGCTCCCCTTCTCCTTTAGAAGAAATTTTTACAGCTCCAAAAGCTGAGAAATTGCTGAGTAAAAGCTGAGGACTCTATTGGCTTAAATTCAGGTAACTACTCGTTGAGCTTCAGATGGGTTTCAGTGCTGGCTGGGATGCTTTGGGTAATGAATCGATCGCGGTTCACCTGGCAAACACGGCAGACACTATTTAATCTTCAGTAGGAGTGACCCATGAAATTAGCTTCTTTGCTCACAGGTATCGCAATGGTTGGTTTGGTTACGGTTGGCGATGCCTCTCTCAAAGCGTTCAATCCTTCGCTAGTTGGCGTTGCTACGGCTGCTGAAGCGAAGCAATCAGGACCCAGTGTTCAAGAAAAAATTAGCTTGATCACCAAAAACAAAGGTCAGATTGGCGGTGGCGATCAACTACGTCGCTTCTTCTATGGCGACTTAGAGCCGCTCGGCGTTCAAGTCGGTGGAGCGGGTCATGTGGTGAACCTCTACAACAAAGCCAACGATGTTACCTTTTCTTACTGCGCGACCTTCGATGTCGTCGTTGCAGTGAAGAAAGGGAAAGTGGCGCAATTCCCCGCAGCCGAAGTGAAATAACGCACAAATTTGCGCAAGACTGGGTGCCGTTGGTCTTATGACGAGCATGCCCACTATTGGCTCAAAAGCCATTCGATCGCCAGTGTCTATCGGTTCAACGTAACTACACGCCAAGGATGAAATCATCATGAAAACGAAAATGTTGTGTTTGATGGCTGGTCTCGCAATAGCTGGGCTCGCTGCTTGCTCTAGCACACCCACTGCTGAACAGGCAGCTCCCAGCAGTGCACCTGCTGCTAGCGCCAGCCCTGAAGGCGCGATGAAAGGCGATGCCATGAAGGGTGACGCAGGAAAAGGCGATGCCATGAAGGGTGATGCGATGAAAGGCGATGCCATGAAAGGTGACGCGATGAAGAAAGACGCAGCGAAAGGCGATGCCATGAAGGGCGATGCGATGAAGGGCGATGCCATGAAAGGTGATGCCATGAAAAAAGACACCACTACAAAGCCATAGTCGATAGCTTAAGGGGTACAGATTTTACGTCCAAATAATCTGTACCTCAAACGTAGTGTGTCTGATACCAACGTCTGCTGTAGCAGGCAGTTTGTGTTGCTAGTCTTTCACCTTTCTCATAACATTTTTTGAGGAACTGGAAATGGAAAAAATTTCACGGCGCAGACGGCAACTCTTGCTCTACCTTGGCTTAGGCGTTGCAGGTGCTGGAGCGGCAACAGCTCTAAGCGCGGTTTCAAGAAAAGCAGCCCCAGACGTAGCGATCGCGCCCTCTCAGCCGTTTCCTTTAAGCAATGCTGCTGCAACCGACAGTGCCCTAGCCGCAGCCGGTAATGGTTTACCTGAGTTTCAGGGCATTAGCCAATGGCTCAACTCCGCGCCGTTAACCGTTGGTGACCTCAAAGGAAACGTCGTTCTGGTGCAATTTTGGACGTTTGCCTGTATCAACTGCCAGCGCACCTTGCCTTCCATCGTGCGATGGCATCAACAGTATGCC
>JACMKO010000588.1 GCA_014380065.1 Leptolyngbya sp. ES-bin-22
TACGTCTGCCGACAACTGCGCCAGATCGCGGTAATGCGATCGATATCGATCTGAACCTCAGACGTGATGCCTTTGCCGGGAAGTTTGGCGCGACAGTTCATGGGCATGTGATGGCGCAACGCTGGAAAGCCGGAGTGCATTTCGGCGCAGATGGAGCGCGCGATCACACGTGCCGCTTTGGTTTCTGGCAACCAGGGCAGCGTTGGAAAGCCTTCAGCCAAATACTCAAGAATGGCGAGAGAATCCCAAACGGTAAGCGTGTCATCGAGCAGCACCGGAACTTTGCCCGCAGGGGAATACTGCCGAATTTGCTGTGATGATTCTGGTGTGTAAAGGGCAAGGCGCACCTCGTTGAAATCGATCCCGAACTGTCGCATGGCTAACCAGGGTCGCAGCGACCAGGAAGAATAGTTTTTGTTGCCAATAACTAGGGTGAGTGTCATGTTGAGTTGTTATTTTGAATAGTGAAGTTGCTCAATCCAGGCTCGCACGTCGCCTTCAGATCCAGTGGTCGATCGCCCGGTCGTGGGATCATAGGCTTGCCAGTAAAGCGTGCCAACGCGATCGATCCGTCGCCAAACGTGTAATTCATTGACACGGGCTAACGTGTTCATGAGATGCTGCCAATGCTGGCGCAAAAAGGAGCGCCCTGCTCGAAAAGGGTTTATAGGTTCGGGCGTACAGACATCCGTGCTGAGGCTTTCTAATTTCAGGCATCGTTCAAGATGATTCATTGGAACAAGTCCTAGAATGAACGGGATGCGCCTACGCTACCAACGCCTGAGCCAGCAATCAAATGGTGGCATGGATAGGTTCTATCGATAGAATCTATGGAAGCGGTCAGAGCGGGCGACGCTGGTACTGATTACCAATGACGTTAATGTGCGAACAGTCGATCGCTTAATAACGGTGCATGGAGGGGCAAATGATGAAGCTTTCTCAACTGCGTGCCCTGGTAGCAGTGGCGGACTACGGCAATTTCAGTGAAGCTGCCCTGGAATTGAACCTGTCGCAGCCTACGATTAGCCATGCGATCGCCACACTCGAAGTGGAACTGGGTGTCTCGCTGTTTGCTAGAGGTCGTCGAGGAGCCGTACTGACCGCTGCCGGAGAGCACATTGTGGCTCATGCGCGTCGGGCAATGCACCATTTAGAACTGATGCAGAAAGAGGCAAATTTGCAAAAAGGTCTGGATGGCGGACAGGTGAGGATTGCGTCGTTTCGCAGTGTGGCAACCCATTTGCTGCCCAGGGTCATTGCGCAGTTTCGCGATCGCGTCCCTCACGTCAGCATCACCATCATCGAACGTCCCGACTACCTGGATATTGAGCAAACGCTGCGAGATGGTCGCGCTGATATTGGCATCACTTACCTACCAACGAGTGTGGAATTTGAGGCGTGGGAACTGCTGCGCGACGATTTCATTGCGCTGCTGCCGCCTAACGCTAGCATTCGTAGCACTCACCTTACATGGGATGATTTGGCAGCACACTCGCTGATCTTGCTGCCCTGTTTACCGTGTGGACGGTCGCTCCATACGCATCTTTCAACCGTTGCTCCGCCCATGAACACTGCCAGCGATATTCAAGAAGACTCGACGATCGTCAGTATGGTGATGCAAGGTCTGGGGGCTGCCATTTTGCCTCGCCTCGCTGCCGAGCCGATTCCATCAGCGCTCCGGGTGTATCCGCTGCCAGCACCGTTGAAGCGAGTCATTGGCGTGGCAACGCTGCCGGAAGCACTCCACACCCCAGCCGTTTTTGCCTTTCTAGAAACCTTGAAGACCTTTGACGTTCAGAGTCTAGCGACGGCTGAATGAAGCAGATCACCATGAAAATGTCTCGACACTACCTGGTTCTGGCAGGAATTTTATTGCTGGGAGGCTGCCTTCGGTTTTGGCATCTGGACTTAAAACCCCTCTGGCTAGACGAAGTAATTACGGCGCTGTTTAGCTTCGGGCGCAACTACTATGAGGTGCCGTTAAATAAGGCATTTCCACTGGCGGCGCTGGAGCCATTGTTTACGCTGAAGCCCGAAACAAGCTGTGCCCAAATTGCTCAAACGGTTTCTAGCCAGTCGGTGCATCCCCCACTCTTTTTTTGCTGGATGCACAATTGGCTGCGGTTGGTGGACGCGCTACCGCTGTCATGGGTCTGGAAGTTACGGGCACTGCCAGCGTTAGTTGGGGTGGTGGCGATCGCTGCACTTTACCAACTCAACCGCGTCGCCTTCTCTCCAACCGCAGGTTTGAGCGGAGCCATGATCATGGCAGTATCGCCGTTTGCGGTCTATCTCTCCCAAGAAGCCCGTCACTATACGCTGCCAATGCTGTTCGTCATTCTGGCACTGCTGGGGCTGCATCAGGTGCAAACCGATTTATATCAACGACAGCTTCGCCCCGGTGTTTGGCTCGGCTGGATCATCGTCAACAGCGTCGGCTTCTACGTCCATTATTTTTTTCTGCTGGCATTCGTCGCACAGGTTGCTACGCTGCTGGTCAACATTCTGACCTTCCGCTCCCTGCCAACCCTACATCCTAGTTCCTCCACCGTTCGGCTGAGCGCTCACGCCGAAGCCTTACACCCGCGCCGCGCCCTCATTGCCGTCACCCTCGCGACAACGGCAGTCTGTCTGACCTACCTGCCCTGGCTGCCGACCTTTCTAAGCCACATGACCCGTCCCGAAACCGATTGGATGAAGCCGTTTGAGCCGGACTGGATGGACACGATCGCGCCTCTTTATCAGTTGCCGATGGGCTGGATTTTGATGACGATCGCGCTACCCGTTGAAAATCAGCCCCTTTGGATCGCCATTTTGATGGTGCTGTTGATGGTGCTGTTTACGGGTTGGTTACTCTGGCAGGTTTCTAGCCGCTTTGGTCAGCTCTGGAGCACACCTGAAACGCACTTGGCAACCCGGATGCTGATGCTGTTCGTGCTATGTGTGGTGCTGCAATTTTTGGCGATCGTGTTCATCCTTGGCAAAGACATTACCTCCGTTCCCCGTTACAACTTCCTTTACTTTCCAGCCGTCTGTGCGTTGTTGGGTGCCTGTCTCACGCAGGATCAGGCAGCAAGAGGTGGAGGAAAGCTCTGGAGAAGCACTCTTTATGCGTCTTCTGCTCGTCCAAAATATACCCTTACCTGGGTAGTACTGCTTGTGGGCGTTCTTAGCAGTACGCTGGTCGTCTCCAACCAGGCGTTTCTCAAGCCCTATCAGCCGGATCAAGTTGCTAGAACGGTTCATCTAGACGCTGCGCCACCGCTGTTGATGGGGATGGCATACGGCGATTTTCAAGGTGTAGCGCTGGGGCTGAGCTTTGCGCTAGCACTGCACGAGTATGACGATCGCGCCCCTGATCCACGTCAATATTTTGCCTTCATTCCGCGAGTGCGTTCGGCAACGTCGCAGTCGTCCACTGCTGGCGCTCGCGCGCAAGGAACCCCAACGATTGCTCAAGTCTGGCAAAACTTAGCAACGCTCAAGCAACCATTGCATGCGCCACTTAACTTATGGCTGGTTGTACCTGGGCTAAAGCAAGTTGCCTACCCGCCTCAGCTTTCGCTTCTCCAACAGTCGGGGATGTCGATCGGCTGCAATGTCGATCGCGATCGCTTCTACCGCTTGGGGATTCCATACCAACTGTATCGCTGTCAGCCATGAGCTTATTCGTCTGTTTGCCAACCGTCATAGCCCGGACGATTCCCAAAGTAGTCCTTGGTGTGATCCTCATCAATAATTTTCTTCGGACGCATGATGAGAATGACTTCGCCTAACAGGGGCTGATCGGGTGATGCGTCAAACCATTGGATCTGGAGTTGGTCTGCTTGCTCAATGATGAAGTAGCGATCGTTTCTCCACTCTCGCTGTGCCCGATCCACTACTACGAGCACCTCCTGTTGCTTTCCAGGCAGCGGCGTTGGTAAGTCCTCATGGCTGTTGCACAACAGCACGATCGGATCGTTTGCCACCAAAATCACCTGCCAGCCAGGAATGGGAACCCAGGCACCAGCACCCTCAAACTTCACCACCCCAAAAGGTTCAAGGGGATCAATCATCGGCACCGCGTGGAGATCTGTCTTCGTCAGCGGTAGCTTGCCCACGACTGGCAGCACTCGCGGCAATTCTTCGTCGCTTTCTAGCCGATAGACAGGAAGCAGGGGGGCCGGGATTGTGCGAACCACGCTGAAATCAGTGAGCAATCGTTCAATTTGCTTGCGGGCATCATCGCTGTGAACAAACCGCAGCCCTCTGGCAATGAGTCGCGATCGTTCTTGCAAATCTGTTTTTTGGCGTGCCAGCTTCCAGGACTGGTAGGCGATCGCATCACCAGGATGATCCGTAAACCCTTCTGGCACCCCACCTAACCGTGAAAAATCCTTGATGGCTTTAGCAACCTCTCTCGCTTCATCGGCATCAATACTTTTCTCAACCGCCAGGATTGCTGCTGCTGCCCGCTCTGGCTGCGTCAGGATGCGAAATTCGTACAGCAGATCGCTGCCTTTACGCTCAAAGTGAATTCTGACTGGCTCTGGCACACCAGCACTTACCGCGCTGCCATACACCTGACCACCGACGATGACCTGGTTTTGTTGGATTGGCTCAAAGCCAGTGGCTTCAAAAATTGCTTGAGGACTGTAGCCAGCTTTCTGTAGCGTCTGGCACGCCTGCCCCCATTCAACCCAGGTGCCTTCTTTCCGCCGCAGCGATTGTAGTAAACTCTCTCCATCGACGGTGGATGGGTCATACGGTTGGGAGAAACTTTGAGGGGTTTCAGTCATAAAAGCTCTTTAGAACAAGGTAGATTGTCGGTGGTATGAAGGCGGTGCTGAAGAAAGCCACAGGTAAAAGTCTAAGTCTGGTAAGTTTCGGCAGCTAGTACAAACAGCAGCCTTAAAAGCACGGGACATCGGCGTTACTAAGTCAAAAAAACTAAGTCAAAAAATAATCTAAACTTCCGCTCACCAAAACTTATCTGCCAAAGCTCATCTGTTTAGAAAGAGAAAGAACAGTGTCAACTGACCTTGTGCGTTGCATGGCTTTCTCAAGCCTATCGTATCGCAGACAGAGACATCGCGTTTTATAGCGATCGCACCACTCAGCGTCAAGCGTTTTAGGGAACGCTTTGACTCGGTCATGCAAGCGCTTCCAACCATTCTTGAGACCGAGCGCGCAGCGCGTTTATCGGCTCGACTGTCCCAGTGAGCTTTTAGCTTCGTCGAACTGAGGTTACTATAGGAAGCTTGTGCAACGTAGGTGAGTTTTTCACTATGAAACAACTTCTCATTGCTGTCTCTTTGGCGCTAGCAGGCACGGCGGCTGTTGCGTTTTACTACTGGCAGCAAGCAACTCGATTGCCTGACTGGTACACTACCAGCCAAGCTGAACCGACTGCTCAGCCCAGTCAAATCCCCACCACAGCCCCGACCGTTGCTGCTGCTGCTGGTAGCGGTGCTGTAACGGGTCAGCCATCTTCAGCCCAGCCAAAGCCAGCGAGCAAGCCAACCGCAGTCACGCCTAGCCCTACATCGCTAACCCCTCAGAAACAGCTAACCAAACAACAACTGCGTCAAAACGAACTCACGCGGCTCTTCACGACAGAAATGACGCGCAAAGTAGAGAGCAAAAAGCTGGGTAGTGCGCTGAAGGGAGCCAATACAACCATGCAAAACGGTACCGTTGAGAGCGGAGCCGTCGTCAACCTGAGCGATCTCTCGCCCGATCAACTGCCACCCGACGAACGAGCCTTTTTTTCTAAACTCGTGACTGCCTTTCCAGAATTGAGTCGTCAGAGCTTTTACATCGGCATTGAGGGCAAGCCAACCGTGAAAAACGGTCAAGCTCAATTGGATGAAAACTTGCGAATCAAGTTAGGCAACCTTAGCTTCACGCCCGCGCAACTGTCAGAACGATTGGGCATCCCGGAAGATCAGATTCGCCAGCAGTTACAACTACAAGTGCAGCTAGGCAACCTGAAAACCAAGCAATCTCAAATGGCAGACGATCGCCCAACCGTTCAAAATGGCCCTAACTAGGGCGTGTTTTAAAACCCTTCACGACGCTGCTCTCCCGCCCGTGATTGAAAATCCGGGCTAACGGCATGAAGTCCACTTAAGGGACTGCAAGCTGTCTTAAGCCCCTTGAGTGGACTTGGATCTGTGAGCGCGAACTTGCAGTTCAGCGCGGCTAGGCAATGCAGCGAAGAAGCTTTAAAGCACTGCTTAGATTTGTTTCAGAATCGCTCTCCCTTAAACGCCACTCTCTGCGCACTCCGTGCCTTAAGCACTGTTACTTTTGAGAGGACACCGATACACTGAGTAGTGCCTTTACCGTTGCGTTCTGCCCCCTCATGACGAACCGCCTTGCCCAAGCCAATAGCCTCTACCTGCGAAAACACGCCGAAAACCCGATCGACTGGTGGTCTTGGTGTGACGAAGCGCTAGAAACCGCTCGACGTGAAAACAAGCCGATTTTTCTGTCTATTGGCTATTCTAGCTGCCACTGGTGCACGGTCATGGAAGGAGAAGCCTTCTCTGACGGGGCGATCGCTGACTACATGAATGCAAATTTTCTGCCCATCAAGGTCGATCGAGAAGAGCGTCCCGATCTTGATAGCATTTACATGCAGGCGGTACAGTTGATGATTGGGCAGGGAGGTTGGCCCCTCAACGTTTTCCTTTCTCCCGATGACCTAGTGCCGTTTTATGGCGGTACGTATTTTCCGATCGAGCCGCACTACGATCGCCCAGGCTTTTTGCAGGTGCTCCAGTCCATCCGCCACTACTACGACACGCAGAAAGAGAAACTGCAAGCGATCAAAGGCGAGATTTTGACCCACCTTCAAGGTGCCGCAACGCTCAAGTCGATACAGCCACTTGGCGCTGACGTGCTGCAAACTGGACTAGAAGCAAACATTAGCGTGCTTGCGTCCAAAACGCCTGGTCCTCGTTTTCCGATGATTCCCTATGCGGAGGTGGCGCTGCGATCGCGACGGTTCACCCCCGATCACAACGCCAGCGAACTCAGTGACCAGCGAGGACTGGCGTTAGCGCTGGGCGGCATTTTTGACCATGTGGGTGGCGGCTTCCATCGCTATACGGTTGACCCCACCTGGACAGTGCCACACTTCGAGAAAATGCTCTACGACAACGGTCAGATTGTCGAATATCTGGCAAATCTGTGGGCGGCTGGTGTGCAAGAACCCGCCTTTGAACGGGCGATCGCCCTCACCATTCAGTGGCTTCAGCGCGAAATGACTGCCCCTGAGGGCTACTTCTACGCCGCTCAAGACGCTGATAGTTTTACCGATTCTACCGCTGCTGAACCGGAAGAAGGTGCCTTCTACGCCTGGGACTACCAGCAGTTGGTCGAACTCTTGACGCTGCCAGAATTAGCAGCCTTGGCAGACCAATTTACCGTGACGGAAAGCGGCAATTTTGAGGGCTTTAACGTTCTACAACGGCATCGCCCTGGCACACTTACCGATTCGCTGGAAAAGACGCTCGGTAAGCTCTTTCTCGTTCGCTACAGCGCTGCTGCGGATGCCTTGCCCACGTTTTCTCCTGCCCGCAATAGCGAAGAAGCTAAGACTACCGACTGGGCGGGTCGCATTCCTCCTGTGACAGACACCAAGGCGATCGTCGCCTGGAATAGCCTGATGATCGCCGGTCTTGCTCGCGCTGCCAGCATCTTTCAACAACCGTCTTACCTCGCGTTAGCAACCAACGCCGCCAACTTCATCCTTCAGCACCAGTGGGTGAACGGACGGTTCCATCGCGTGAACTACGATGGCAAACCAGATATCCTGGCACAGTCGGAGGACTACGCTCTCTTCATCAAAGCCCTGCTCGATCTGGATCAAGCTTCCATCCCCATTCCCCGCTCCCCACTCCCCACTCTTCCCTCTTCCTGGCTCGATCGCGCTGTTGCCGTCCAAACAGAATTTGACGAGTTCCTCTGGAGCATCGAAAGGGGCGGCTATTACAATACCGCTGCCAGCGATGATCTGCTGCTGCGCGAGCGGGGCTACATTGACCACGCCACACCATCAGCAAACGGCATCGCGGCTGCGAATCTGGTTCGCCTGTCGTTGCTCACAGAAGATTTGAGCTACCTCGACAAAGCAGAACAAACCTTACAGTCCTTTGGTGAGGTGATGGCACGATCGCCCCAGGCGTGTCCCAGCCTTTTCGCCGCTCTTGACTGGTTTCACAACCACATCCTAATCCGCACCTCACCGGATCAACTTGCAAACCTCTCCACACAATACCTGCCTACGGCTGTCCTGAAGTTAGAAGCGGACTTACCTGAAGGAGTCATTGGCTTAGTGTGCCAGGGCTTGAGCTGTCGTGAACCTGCCTGTAGTCAAGAGCAGTTGCAAGAGCAAGTTTTGGCAAGTCAGGTAAGGTCATGAAGGGATATCTCTGACACCATCGCTGGATCTGAATACTCCTCTTCAATGTCAGTGGAAAGAAGACTTGTGTCTGGTGTAGAAAGACGATCACAGAAAGCGCAGTATAAGATCAAACAAATGGTCTCCAGTACTGCACTGTCTCTCCAATGCCAAGCGATTCCATCGAACCATTTGCCGATAATTGGGCGTACTTACGGGCAGAGTTAGGCTGGCTCGATCGCGTTTTGAGTGTGGCGATCGCACGGCAGCGTCAGGAGACAAAAGTGGTCGATCGTATCGCACGGTCACGGGGCGATCGTGTGACAAGCCACTGGTGGAAAGGGTTGGTTACATTGGAAGGGGAGACATCCTACGACTCGCCAGCCGAAAATTCCCGTCGTCGCTTGTCTCCAACCAAAGGCAGCTATCAGCAGCAGCTAGAAGCAAAAATTCAGGTGAGCCAGCAGCGTGGTATTTCCTTGGGGTTGCCGTTGCTGTGCGATCGTCTGAAGCTAAGCGTTCCAGAGAAGAATCTGGTTTTGATGGCACTCGCGCCCGAAATTAGCCGTCGGTACGCACGGCTCTACAACTACCTTCAGGAAACCGAACATCCCGATGCAACAGGGCTGCCAACCGTCGATTTGATGCTGCGGCTATTGTGCCGGACGGATGCCGAGTGGCGATCGCTCCGGTCTGCCCTCACCAGCGATTCAACCCTGATTCAGTATCACCTTCTAGAGCTGCGATCGTCCCAAACCGCGCCGCTTCTCTCTCGCCTAGTCAAACTCCCCGATCCTCTGGTCAACTACCTGCTAGCCGATCGACCCGCCAGCGATACCCTAGAAACCCTGCTGCACCCCGTTTCTTCCCCTACATCCCCACTCCCCAATCCCAACTCCCCACACCCCACACCCCCCAACCCCCAA
>JACMKO010000589.1 GCA_014380065.1 Leptolyngbya sp. ES-bin-22
GCGTATCCCTAAACCATTCCAGGGAAACCTTTACGTATGGAAACGTTGATTCTGAACTTCTTCAACGCCTTCCCCCTTGCAGAGCTTGAAGTGGGTAAGCAGTTTTATTGGGAGTAGGGAAGTTTAAAGCTGCACGGGCAAGTGTTCCTAACCTCCTGGTTCGTGATTGGTCTCCTGGTTGTAATGTCAGTACTGGCAACTCGCAACATTCAGCGTATTCCTGCGGGTACTCAAAACCTGATGGAATATGCTCTAGAGTTCATCCGCGACCTGGCCAAAAACCAGATTGGAGAGAAGGAGTATCGTCCTTGGGTTCCGTTTGTAGGCACTCTTTTTTTGTTCATTTTTGTCAGCAACTGGTCAGGTGCGCTGATTCCGTGGAAGCTAATTAAGCTGCCCAACGGAGAGCTGACTGCTCCCACTAGCGACATTAATACGACGGTGGCGTTGGCGCTACTGACATCCCTGGCATATTTTTATGCTGGCTTTAGCAAAAAGGGTCTTGGCTACTTTGGTAACTATGTGCAGCCTGTACCTTTCATGCTGCCCTTCAAGATTATTGAAGATTTCACTAAGCCGCTCTCCCTGAGTTTCCGTCTGTTTGGAAACATCCTGGCAGACGAACTTGTAGTGGGAGTTCTAGTTCTCCTTGTGCCGTTGTTTGTGCCGCTGCCCGTAATGGCTCTGGGGTTGTTTACCAGTGCCATTCAAGCGCTCATCTTCGCTACGCTTGCAGCCGCTTACATCGGCGAAGCAATGGAGGATCATGGTGAGGGTCATGAGGAACATTAGTGTCCTCAGTTGAGGTGTTTTTTGCACTTCATGCATGGGCAGCTCAGCTGTAGCTGTTCTAGTTGCTAGAAACTGCGGCTGATATCTACTGGCGTGAACGCCACTTTTTGACGGATTAATTCGGGTTGGATTAGTCCTTGCTTAAAAGCTTATTTAGTTCTGTACTCAAGAGAAGGAAAATCATCATGGATCCATTAGTTGCTGCTGCTTCGGTTATCGCTGCTGCCCTGGCTGTTGGTCTAGCTGCCATCGGTCCTGGTATTGGTCAAGGAAACGCAGCGGGTCAAGCTGTGGAAGGGATTGCCCGCCAGCCTGAAGCAGAAGGCAAAATTCGCGGTACTCTGCTTTTGAGCTTGGCCTTCATGGAAGCGCTGACGATTTACGGCCTGGTGGTGGCACTGGTTCTACTGTTTGCCAACCCCTTTGCTTAAATTCTTCAACCGCCCCAGGGATGTGGCGATCGCTCACATCCCTGACTGATAGTCTTGGGTCACTATGCCGTACTGCTGGTTGCTCTAGGTTAGCTAACGCAGTGTTTACAGATTGACCTCAGACCGTCCGAATAATTTCAAAGCTTGACCCTGAAATTTGACCCCATAGTTTGACCCCGTAATAAAAAGGGGCGACTGACTTATGATCTATTGGACAGTTTTGCTGGCTGAAGAGGGAGGCGGTTTGTTTGACCTGGATGCAACGTTGCCGCTGATGGCGTTGCAGTTCATGGTGTTGGTTGCAGTTCTAAATGCGACCTTCTACAAGCCACTAGGAAAAGCGTTAGACGATCGAGACAGCTACATCCGCACTAACCAGGCGGAGGCAAAAGAGCGGTTGATGAAAGCGGAAACATTGGCAAAGCAATATGAGCAAGAAGCGGCAAATGTGCGTCGCCAGTCTTTAGCTATCATTGCTGCTGCTGAAGCAGACGCTCAAAAGATTGCATCTCAAAAGGTTGCTGAGGCTCAACAGCAAGCGCAGGTGCAGCGCGAACAGGCTCAAAAAGAGTTAGATCTTGAAAAGCAAGACGCCATGCGATCGCTTGAACAGCAGGTCGATGCTCTCAGCCGTCAGATTTTGGATAAGCTGCTGGCTGGCGTTTCCATCGGTTAAGCGTCAACCGTCCGTTTTCGTCCAAGTCTGTTTGGGGTTTGTGCGTTTTTTGTAGTTAAGTTTGTCTAGTTAGGTTTGTCCAAAAAATTTTGACTTTAGCAAGCGAGTTGCTCATCACTAGAAGCTGACCAGGCATTATTACAGATGGAAATTGTAGGGACTTTATTGGCAATTGCCGCAGATGCGGGGGAGTTGTCTGAAGCTGCTGAAGGGCGTGGTTTTGGTCTAGATTTTAATCTCCTAGATACCAACCTAATTAACCTCGTCATCATCATCGGCGTGTTGATTTATTTTGGGCGTGGTTTTCTGGGTAAGACTCTGGCCGAGCGACGCGATCGCATTGCATCCGACATTACTGAAGCTGAAAACCGGAAGCGGGAGGCTGCCTCAGTGCTGGCGAAACAGCAGCAAAACTTGGCTCAGGCTCAAACCGAGGCTACTCGTATTCGCAGCGAAGCCGAAGTGAGTGCGATCGCGGCACGAGACGCCATTCTGGCTCAAGCAGAACAAGATGTTGAGCGAATGAAAGCAGCGGCTGACCAAGACGTAGCCTCTCAGCAGCAGCGTATCATGAACGAACTGCGCCAACGGGTTGCGGCTCTGGCGATGCAGCAGGTGGAAGCTCGCCTCCGTTCAGAATTGGGCGAAACCGCCCAGCAGACCCTAATTGATCGCGGCATTGCAACACTCGGAGGTTCCTGATGAACGATAGCCTGATGTCGTCTGAAATCGCTGAACCCTACGCCCAAGCGCTGATGTCTCTGGCTCAGTCAGACAATCTGACCGATCGATTTGGGGAAGACATCGGTGAGCTAAGACAGCTGCTAAGAGATTCTGAGGATCTCAGAAAAGCGTTGGCTAGTCCACTGGTTAAGGCTGATGCTAAGAAGGCCATTCTGCGTCAGCTGGTGGGTGAGCAAGTGCATCCCACTACCCTAAATTTTTTATTGTTGCTGGTAGACCGGGGACGAATTTCATTTTTGGATAGCATCTGCAAGCAGTATCAAGTTCTTCTGCGGAAGCTGAAGCAGGCTGTCTTGGCTGAGGTTACGTCTGCTGTGGAGTTGAATGATGCCCAAAAGGATGCCGTTCGCCAGAAGGTAATCGCCCTCCTTAACGCCCGCGAAGTAGAGCTAGAGACTAGCGTTGACCCCGACTTGATTGCTGGGGTGGTGATCAAAGTTGGGTCTCAGGTGTTTGATACCAGCCTGCGAGGGCAGTTGCGCCGAATTGGTCTGCGCCTCGGTGGCAACTCCTAGGTTCTCTGTTTTTGCCTCGCTTTCGCCTCGTATCTAAAGTTTCTAAAGTTAGCCTTGCAGGTCTGTCCTAGCCGTTACGCTTTACTGATTTTCTAACTTCCCACTTCACGATTGAACTGGGTTTTCAACTCATTTCACTGCAACGCTTGCAGCTGGTTAATTCCTCTTCTTCTGGAGAAAAACGCAATGGTAGCAATCAGACCGGACGAAATTAGCAATATTATTCGCCAGCAAATTGAACAGTACGACCAAGAGGTCAAGGTTTCTAATGTAGGAACCGTGCTGCAAGTCGGCGACGGTATCGCCCGCGTTTATGGGCTTGAAAACGTGATGGCCAGCGAACTCTTGGAGTTTGAAGATGGCACGATTGGTCTGGCCTTAAACCTGGAAGAAGACAGCGTCGGCGTTGTGCTGATGGGTGAAGGTCGAGACATTCAGGAAGGGGGTACAGTCACGTCTACTGGACGGGTCGCATCGATTCCAGTGGGTGACGCCATGATTGGTCGCGTGGTAGATGCTCTAGCGCGTCCGATTGACGGTAAGGGCGAGATTGCTACGACTGAATCGCGGTTGATTGAGTCGCCTGCACCCGGCATTGTGTCTCGCAAGTCGGTTTATGAGCCGATGCAGACCGGGATCACGGCAATCGACGCGATGATTCCTATTGGTCGGGGGCAGCGCGAACTGATTATTGGAGACCGTCAAACGGGCAAAACAGCGATCGCCCTAGATACGATTCTCAACCAGAAGGGTGAGAACGTAATCTGCGTGTACGTGGCGATCGGTCAAAAAGCCTCCACGGTAGCTCAGGTCACCGAGGTGCTGCGATCTCGTGGTGCGTTGGACTACACCATCGTAGTAGCCTCTAGCGCCAGTGAACCCGCTCCTCTACAGTTCTTGGCTCCCTACACCGGTGCCACCTTGGCAGAATACTTCATGTACCAGGGCAAACACACCCTGGTGATCTACGACGATTTGTCCAAGCAGGCTCAAGCCTACCGCCAAATGTCGTTGCTGCTGCGCCGCCCACCCGGACGGGAAGCCTACCCCGGCGACGTGTTTTATCTCCACTCTCGCCTGCTAGAGCGTGCCGCCAAACTTAGTCCCGAATTGGGCGAGGGCAGCATGACCGCCTTGCCGATTGTAGAAACCCAGGCGGGTGACGTATCGGCGTACATTCCGACTAACGTGATTTCTATCACCGACGGTCAAATCTTCTTGTCGTCTGACCTGTTTAACTCTGGCCTGCGCCCCGCAGTGAACGCTGGTATCTCCGTGTCGCGGGTGGGATCAGCCGCTCAAACGAAGGCGATGAAGAAAGTGGCTGGAAAAGTGAAGCTGGAACTGGCTCAGTTTGCTGAGCTAGAAGCCTTTACCCAGTTTGCCTCTGACCTAGACAAGGCCACTCAAGACCAATTGGCACGGGGTCAACGCCTGCGGGAACTGCTGAAGCAGCCTCAGTACTCTCCACTGTCTGTCGGTGAGCAAGTTGCCTTGATTTACTCTGGCATCAATGGCTACATGGATGACATCCCAGTCGAGCAAATCACAACCTTTACTAAGTCACTGCGGGATTACCTGAAAAATAGCAAGCCCCAGTACCTCGAAATCATCAAGACGGGCAAGGCGCTCACTGATGAAGCCGAAACGCTGTTGAAGGAAGCGATCGCCGAGTGTAAGAAGTCCTTTTTAGCAAGCGTGAAGTAA
>JACMKO010000590.1 GCA_014380065.1 Leptolyngbya sp. ES-bin-22
AGTTGCATCTCTAGAAAGAGCGATCGCCGCAATTCTCAAATCTTGAGTTCCAATCCGAATCTTTTGGCGCACTAAATCAGAAAAGTAAGCATAGGCTTGAAGGTCAAAGTCAATAACGTTAATAGCTCTGAAGTAATCCAGCATTGCTCTCATGTTTGTGTAGCCTAGAACAGTCGCAGCTTCAGATTTAGCGCGTCTAATTCGGTTGAGCCGCCCGTAAACCTGTTCTTCAAACGTAATAATGGTGACGGCAATTTCTTCAGGGTTTTTTGCATAAACGTGTGTAATGACTGCCGGATGATTCTGCTGAAACAGCGAAACATGGTTTGTATCTAATATCCACAAGCTCACGGTTCGTCTGCCTCGGCATCAATTTCCTGACGATAAGCGGCAATATCGGCTTGCACAGCTTCAAAGTCATGATCTTCGGCAAACATTCCGGCAAACTTTGCCCAAGGATGTTCGTAGTTGGGGTTGTCAATTTCAAGTGAAATGACTTCTGATTGCTGAAGCTGCTCAGTTAATCGCTGACGAAGATTATCGATCGCCCCTTCACGGGTTGCGCCTACGGCTTGGCAGTCTGCCCAGCCCAAGACGGTGGCAGTGTAACCTTCATCTAGCTTTTTGAGAACTACAGAATACGTCAGTTTTGGTGTGTTGGGCGTGGCTATTGATTGGGTCATGTTCATAGAAGCCTTTTCGCTCGGTGCTTCTTTTCATTTTAAGGCAAGGCGACAAGCTGGAACGAGCTGAGTTTACCTACCGATCGCAACTTAGTTTGTAAAAGGCTTGTGTAAAAGCCGTCTTTACCCTTATGCTATTCAACACTGGATTTAATACCAGTAAATACAGGCTTAAGGTGAGGACGCTGGCTAGAAGTGCTACAACACAACTAACCAGCTAACCTGACTTTCTGAGTACGCAGAAAGCTAGGCTGTAACGATTTTATCGTTTCACCTCGCTAATGTTGCACAAGTTGTTAGGCAACCACGCCTTAAGCTTTTCTTCTCAACCCCACATTAGCGAGGGATAATAGTGATGACTACAGAGTTCAACGGACTGCTGCCCGTTCCGCATGGCGATAAAGCACAGGTGTGGATCGTCGGATCGCGGGATCAGGTGCTGCACTTAATCAATGAGTTTTACGTTAAGAAGATTGCTAGCGACCCTTGCGGTATCTGCGAAGCAGCACGCGTCAAGTTCACGCCGATTGTTCCCGCCCCGTTTGCCGATGGCAAGTACATGAGCGTGTTAGTGAGATAGGCAGAACATCAGGGGCTACGTGTGTTGATACCGTAGCCCTGACCAGGCGAGCTGCTTTGCAGATACTGCAAGGGTCGCCATACCTATGCAGTGGATGTCGCCAAAGACCTGCACGAGCAACCAAGAGGGATGCTGGATCAATGAAGCGCGATCGTCAACAGTACTGCTGCTGCAAGCGCTGCTATTGTCCGAACGTGGTTCCAAAACGTCCAGTCGGTCAAGTATCTCGCCCAGAGTGCTGCACCTTCAGGACTGTCGGGTTTGGCGATCGCCAATGCATCATTTAGCGGCACATTAAAGGCGATCGTGACCAGCACTGTGCCAACGAGATAAAGCACACTGCCAACCAGCAAGTAGGAGTCACCCAGTTGATGCCACTTTAACAGCGAGGAGACGACCAGAAAGATACACGCCGCAGCCGTTCCCATGAACGCTCCCATGAACAACGGATTGATCACTGTGATATTGATCGCCTGCATGGCGGCAATGCCTTGTGAAGGTTGAAGTCGGGCAAGGGCACTCATTACAAAAGCCGAGAAGGCGAAGAAGACCCCGGCTATTAGCCCACAGCCGATCGCCGCGAAAAGTATTAAGGAGAAACGCAAGTTATGAACCGTTGCCATAAAGCCTCCTGCGGATGAATGTCATACCAAATGGGTGCGTGTGAATCACCTTTTGCTTGAGAACTACTTATCAAGAGTCAACTTGACCGCTGATTTTGTTGATGACTGCCAGGTTAAGGACAATCATTGGATGAGCGCTCAGTGACGTTCATTTTTGTGAATGAGCAGATCAAGCAAGCCATCGACCAAGCGATCGCGCTCCATTGGCACAATAGCTTCACCATAGAAAACATCTCGTATTATCACAAAATGAATTAGCGTTCCCACAAACATTCGGGCTGCCACTTCTGGGTAAGCAAGCTGAAGTTTAGGGTGCGTTGCAAAGTACTGCGTTAGAAAGTCAAGATTTGGCTTCTCAATCTTTTGAACAAATGCCTGTGCTAATTCTGGAAACCGTCCTGACTCCCCCACGATAATTCTAAACAGCGATAGCTCATACGAATTTTGAGTCACATTGTCTAACATCTCTGTGGCAACCCGTTTCAAAAACACAGTGGGTTCTTCTTGCAAGGGTGGAAAGTCGTATTCCTGAAACAGATTTGCTTTCCCTGCCATGCGTTGAATCAGGGCAGTAAACAATGCCTCCTTATCAGCAAAATGGCGGTACAAAGTGGCTTTAGAGACTCCTGCGGCTGCCACGATTTTATCAATCCGGGCACCCGCATAGCCATGTTCCAGAAACTCTTGCATTGCTCCACGCAGGATCGCTTCTGTTTTTTCGGGGGATAGCTCCCGATCGGCACTCTTAACGTTACTCATGACTCAACTTCCTTAGTTGGATAAGAACTCACTCATCCTATGGGCTGATTTCTAGCATAACGCTTGACAAGACAAAACAGTTTCGTCTAACTTAACTGCATATCAGACAAAACAGTTTAGTTTTGCTTGGTGGTAGTAGTAATTCATAGTGCTGCCAGTTTACGAGGAAAGCCCAGGTGTGACAGCAAGCTTTCATCCGGGTTGAGCGATCGCACGGGATGGTTTACGGAGGAGATTTTGCAGCGGGTTACGAGTCTTTAACGCAACATCAGTGGCCACAATCATTGTAAGAAGGGCATCGTCCTATGAATGCATTCTCTCCTTTTGATCGCTTTGATCGCTCCTTCGACGCTCAAATGACACTGCCTCAAATGACACTGCCTCAAACGACACTGCCTCAAACGGCAGTACCGCTCATTCAACAGCCAGATCAATCGCCCTCCCTAACATCAACAAACCTGGCTACTAGTCTGTATGGAAACCTTTTCTTTGCATTGTTGGCTGGTGTTTGGGTGGCAGTCGTTTTCTTTCACATCGGGATGAAGACGGGTCAGCGGCAGATATGCGATCCCACAGCAGTACAGCAGCAACAAATTCAAGCCTTAGAAAGAATTTGGCAAATGTCAGCCAAACGCAAAGACTAATTCATTTCTCGATTTTCAATATCCATGTCCTGAACCTTTACTTGACGGAGGTATTTTATGTCATCTGATCATGCATATCCATCTGATTCTGAAGCGGATCAATCTCAGCCGATTGAAGGCAATGTTGCCACCGACTCTGGAGCAGTCTCAGCGTCGGCAGTTGATTCAGGTTCAACAGATGAAACAACGGCTAAAAAACCTCGATCGCGCAAGGTTTGGCTTTGGAGCACTCTGACCGTCCTCCTGCTCGGCGGCGGCTTCATCGGCTGGCGATCGTTCGCTAGTCGAGAAGATCCGGCAGCCGCTCAAGCCCCACCACCGCTCCCGGTCAAGGTACAGACGTTGGCATCAGATCAGGTGCAATCAACGGCTGAGTTTGTCGGCAAATTGGAGGCACAAGAGCGGGTTTCACTCCAGCCTCAAATTCAGGGACGTGTGGATCGCGTGTTGGTTGCCAGTGGCGATCGCGTTACGCAGGGAACACCCATCCTGACGCTAAGTTTGGATGAGACGCAAGCTGATGTCAGCAGTGCCATTGCAGTAGTTAACTCCAACCGGGCAGCCGTGGCAACCGCCGAGGCGCAACTGGAAGCAAGCCAAGCCGATCGCGCTAAAGCAGCGTCAGATGTGAAATTACAGCAAGTGCAGCTTGACCGCACCCAGTATTTAGTGGCTCAAGGCGCACAGGCACAGCAACAGCTAGATATTGCGCGCAACAACTTGGAAACGGCGATCGCCACGCTTAATGCGGCTGACAAGCAAGTGAATGCCAGTCGGGCAAGCATCAATCAGGCACAGTCGAATGTGGATGAGGCGCAGGCGCAAGTTGCTGCTAATCAAGTGAACTTGAACCAGAAGCAGGTTGTTGCCCCGATCGACGGCATCGTGGGCGATTTTTCTATCAAAGCGGGTGATTACGTAGGTGTGGGTCAAACCCTGACCTCCATTACCAAAAATGAGGCGCTGGATATGCGAATTTCGGTGCCATCCAGCAATGTGGCTCAACTGCGTCAGGGATTGCCTGTGGAATTGCTAGATGCCAACACCGGGAAACGGTTAACCAGGGGCAGCATCAGCTTTATCTCACCTCAAATCGATGCCGATGCCCAATCAATTCTTATTAAAGCTCGCTTTGGCAACGCTGATAGCAATTTGCGCGATGGGCAGTATGTCCGTGCCCGAATTATCTGGAGCCAGAAAGCTGGCATTTTGATTCCTACGGAAGCGGTGAATCGCATTGGTGGACAAAGTTTTGTCTATGTAGTGGAAGAGGATCGATCGCAGGAAAAGCCGCAAATTGTCGTGCATCAAAAACCTGTGAAATTGGGTGATGTGCAAAACGATCGCTATCCCGTTCTCGAAGGGGTTGAAACAGGCGATCGCATCGCAACATCCAACATTCTTAAACTGCGCGAGGGAGCACCCATTCAGCCAGAATCTCCGCAATCTTCGCAATCTCCGCAATCTCCACAACCCTAGGAGCAACTCATCATGTCGATCGCTGACACTTTTATCAAGCGACCTGTCTTAGCAACGGTTTGCACCCTCCTTATCTTGCTCATTGGGGGCATCTGTATTCCGCTGCTGCCGATTAACAACTTGCCAGAAATTGCTCCAACCCAGGTGCAAACCAACAGCGTCTCGATCGGTGCCGATGCCCAAACTGTTGAAGATACCGTCTCCAGAGTAATTGAGCGGCAGATCAACGGAGTGGAAGGGATGCAGTATCTCACATCCACCAGTGGTAACGACGGCTCCAGTTCCGTTTCGACCCAGTTTGATCCAGCCAGCAACCGCAATATCAACCAGGTCAACGTGCAGAACCGGGCGGCGATCGCTGAACCCACCTTGCCCGCATCGGTACGGCAAACCGGAGTCACAACCCTGGCACGGTCTAACAGCATTTTGCTGGTCTATGGCTTCTATTCCGAAAATAGCGAATATGACAACATCTTTTTAAGCAACTATGTTGACCTCTACATCACCGATGCGATCAAGCGGATTCCGGGTGTGGGCGATGCCATGCTGGTGGGAGAACGTCAGTACGCAATGCGGCTTTGGCTCGACCCCAATGCGTTAGCCAGTCGGGGCTTGACGGCAACGGATGTCAGTGATGCACTAACGGCTCAGAATATCCAGGTGGGGGCAGGGGCGATTGGACAAGCGCCCACGAAGACAGATCAGAAAGCGAACTACCCCTTGCGAATCAATAGCCGCTTTAAGGATGTCAGCGAATTTGAGAACCTGGTCATTAAGACCCAAACGGGTCAAGCTAATCAAACGGGTCAAACTAATCAAGCGGGTCAAACTAATCAAGCTAGTCAAACTAATCAAGCTAGTCAAACGTACCAATCTGACGGCTCACTGGTCAAACTCAAAGATGTCGGACGAGCCGAGCTAGGTGCAAGGGACTACACCACGTCGGCACTGGTACAGGGCAAACCAGGCGTGGGAATGTTGATCTATCAGCTTCCGGGCAGCAACGCGCTGGATACTGCCAAAGCCGTTGAAGCAGAGATCGCCGAGCTAGAGAAAACTTTTCCGCCCGGTTTGAAAGCGGTGATCTGCTACGACACCACCAAGTTTGTGGAAGTCTCGATCGAAGAAGTGGTTAAGACGTTGATTGAATCCATTCTCCTGGTCGTGCTGGTCATTTTCGTCTTTTTACAAGATTGGCGTGCCACTATTATTCCAGCAGTCGCCATTCCCGTTTCGCTGATTGGTGCGTTGGCGATCGCCTATATGCTGGGCTTCTCCCTCAATACGCTGACCATGTTTGCCCTAGTGCTGGCAACAGGTTTGGTGGTAGACGATGCGATCATTGTGGTTGAAGGGGTCGCGGCAAAGATGGAACAGGGCTTGCCTGCAAAACAGGCAGCATTTGAGGCAATGGGGGAACTCTCTGGCGCAGTCATTGCTACATCTCTGGTACTGATCGCGGTGTTTATCCCAGTGTCGTTCTTTCCAGGCGCAACGGGCATCATGTATCGGCAGTTTGCGCTGATCATTATTTTCTCGATCGGCATTTCCTTGTTCAATGCCCTCAGCTTCACCCCCAGTATGTCTGGACTCTTCCTCCATC
>JACMKO010000591.1 GCA_014380065.1 Leptolyngbya sp. ES-bin-22
ATTTAGCTGCTATTTACGAACTGGTCACGCTCAAACCACCATGCTGGAGAACAAGCTGTTCAGTAGCTTATGTCCTTTGGTGGAGCGCAAAGGCAAAAGAGCGTGACCGGAGGCAGACGCTAACTGCTTGAGCTTCACAGAAGATATAAGGCAAGCTGTGCTTTGTGTAGGTGCCTTATGTTGAATGTCCTAAACGCGACCGTCCGACCGTTAATGCTTAACCAAAAAGTATTAGACGTTGCCTACGAGCTTTACCTAGCTGCACCACCATCAAGCTATCCCACCATTAAGCTAAAGGAACTTTCGCGTCGAACAGGCGCTAGCCTGCTTGAATGCCGCAATGCTGTAGTTGATGCCAATCGGCATGGTCGCTTTCCGCAATGTGAGCTAGAAACTTGATGAGAGCGATCGCTGCTTGCTGCCAAGCTTTCGCCCTCCTCTCATGCCTCATCGTTGCCTTCATCACTAGGCGGTAACAATCGCCCTCGCCGTTTGCGGGCTTCCATCGCGCGTTCAAGCACGTCTAACAGCCCAGGAGCTTCTTCTTGCAGCTTCAGTAATAACCGTTCTCCTTCAGCTACGTCACCAGGATCTTCACCCGTTTCCATCACGGTTTTGAGGCGGGGCAGCGCAATTTCATCGACAAGCTCAACCAGGCTAAAAAGGCAGCGATTGAACTGTCGTTCGGTGAGCGTGGAGTCTTCTAGTGGAAATTCAATGATGGCGCGAATTTCACCGTCTGATGGGTCATACTCCCATTGCAGCATTTTGGTTTCCCAGGAAATGCATAGCATTGCTTGAAGAATTGCTGCTTTGTGAGGATGATTGTTAACCCCAGAAAGCACTCGCGGTGCGAATAACTCAAAGAATTCGCCATCTTCCTCAAGCTGGATGACAATCAAAAACTCTTGAATGTTTTCGGCATAAACGCCTGTAAGAATGCGGCATTCGTCCTCGTCAAGCTTATATTTCCACCCCTTGTTGTCCAGGTAGCCAGCAATTTGTTGCAGCGTCGCGCCCATAGAAAAGTCTCGATAAAAACCTGAAAGTATCGATTGCAGATAGCTGATGGTAGATTTGGCTTGAAAAAGGAATAAATTAGGCGAGTTGCCTTCAATCAATTATCGTTTAAAGTTCCAGCCAAATTAGACTGATTACAGTATTGCAGCCAATCGGCTGCGACGTGCAGCCGATAGCGCAACTTCAGACCTCAGACAGTCAACTATCCACGGGGCGCAGTCAACCGAATCGGCTGTTGTAGCAGTCCAGCATCCGCTTGCTGAAAGAGCTGGTCTAACGTCGAGGTGTTATCTAGCACCAAGTCGGCACGAGCAGCCTTCTTTTGAATCGACATCTGGCTATCAATGCGCATACGAGCTTGCTGCGGACTGAGATGATCGCGCTGTGCCAGTCGTTCTATTTGTTGCTCTTTTGGGCAGCGCACCACCCAGGTTTCGGTGACGAGATCGGTCATACGCGCTTCAAAAAGCAGCGGGATCACCAGGACAACAATGAGAGGCTGCGTATCTTTCATAGACAGCGCTTGCATGGTTTGTACTAAGCGATCGCGGACATGAGGATGGATCTGTTGCTCCAGCCACAATCGCTCTGGTTGACTGCTAAAGACAATATCACCCAACCGATGACGATCCAGCGTACCGTCAGGCAGCAGCACCCCTGAACCATACCGTTCGGCAATTTCTGCCAGCACAGGTAGCCCTGGTTGAACCGCTTCTCTGGCATAAACATCAGCATCCAAAACGGGAAGCTTGTGAACCGTTGCCAGATAGTTGGAGACGGTGGTTTTGCCCATGCCAATACCACCCGTGAGACCGATGATACGGTGGAAGGGATGAACTTGTCTGCGGGTATTCATAGTAGACACCTGAAGATCTGGAGGTGGTCTGCCAGCAAGGACTCTCTAAATGTTAAGGACGCTTGAGCAAGAAGAGCAGTTATGGCAGTTTATGTAGGATTCAATTCACTCCCGTGCTAACAATTCTGTGGTAAACGCCACCAGCACACTCACTTGATTTTGCCAGTTTTCTCGATAATGAGTCAAAGTTAGGCAAAATACGCGATCGCTTTAGTTCAAAGCGCAATCAGCTACATCGCCAAACGTCACGCTTTGCTACAGCCTTAGCCTACGACCCATCACCGTTTACCAAAGCATCCATAAACACTTTTGCATCAGTTCCCGTGGTTCTCAAGCAAAGCGCAACACCCTAAGACCCCTTGATCGATGAGGGCAGCCCAATCAACCACTCAAAGCAACAAAGAATTTTCTCTACAAGCACTTCATTCTGAGTCCTGGCTTCTATCCGTCTTCGCTCGTACAGCACTCACTGCCAAAAACAACGCTGCAAAAGGTGAAAGCGACCCTTATAATCAAGAGCAGCACTGTGAGTAACCATTCCAGCGGAGTCTGCGTCATGCTGTTAAAGTCCACTACCCGCCATATCCACATTTTTACCGCTGTCGTTGAGAATAATGAGCTAGTCCCCAATGATCGCGTGTTGACACTAGACATTGACCCAGACAACGAATTCAACTGGAACGAAGAATCTGTACAAAAGGTGTATCGCAAGTTTGATGAGCTAGTTGAATCGTATGGTGGAGCTGACTTAACCGACTACAACCTGCGTCGCATTGGCTCTGACTTAGAACATTTTGTACGATCGCTGCTGCAAAAAGGCGATATTTCTTATAACCTCAATAGCCGTGTCATGAACTACAGCATGGGCTTACCGCGCCTTGTTCCTAGCGAAAATTAGTTCCTTTCTAGCAGTAGCCTTTTGAAGGTTGTACAGCTTCAAAAAAGCGGTAGATCATCGTGGTGAGCCTCTTTTACAAAGCTTAAACACGCTGACGATCGCACCTTGCACCCGTTGCTTTTTTGCTCAAAAATGGTTAACAGAGGTGCTTTGCTTTAGATTTTTTAATAAAAACTCTCATCAAATCAGTTTACCGTAACAATTGGGTGGTCTTTGGCGAAGCTGAATTTCGTTAGTCGATTCACTGCGTCATCCACATCCAGTCAACGTTAGACTTAGAAGATTTAGCATGAGCAGCAATTTAGCAACAAAGCTACGTGAGGGCACTAAAAAGTCTCACTCAATGGCTGAGAACGTCGGCTTCGTGAAATGCTTTTTAAAAGGAGTCGTTGAGAAAAACTCCTATCGTAAGCTTGTCTCCAACCTCTACTTTGTCTACTCAGCAATGGAAGACGAGATGGAGCAGCAGCAGCAGCATCCTCTTCTTTCTAAAATTTATTTTCCAGAGCTAAACCGTAGAGCCTCACTAGAGCAGGATTTGCACTACTACTACGGCAGCAATTGGCGCGAGCAAGTGGCTCCCTCGACAGCCGCTGAAGCATACGTCCAGCGCCTTCGCGAGCTTTCTCAAACGGCTCCCGAACTGCTCATTGCTCACTCCTACACTCGCTACCTGGGTGACCTATCGGGCGGTCAAATCCTGAAAGGCATTGCTCAACGCGGCATGAACCTCTCAGAAGGCAACGGCACAGCGTTCTATGAATTCAACAACATTACTGACGAGAAGCAGTTTAAAGCAACCTATCGTCAGGCAATGAACGACCTGCCCATTGACGATGCGACAGCCGATCGCATTGTAGACGAAGCCAACGCCGCTTTTGGCATGAACATGAAGCTATTCCAGGAACTTGAAGGTAATCTGGTCAAGGCGATCGGTTCCATGTTGTTCAATACCTTGACTCGCCGTCGCACCCGTGGCAGCACCGAACTAGCAACCGCTGACTAATGGCATCTGTTGACGCAGTCTTCCATCTCTAACGTCTTTCCCCGAATCCTGGGGGCTTGGTGGTTAAGCGCTATCAAGCCTTCAGGATTCACAGTTTGAGAGCAGAAATCCGTCGTCAGCGATTAAACCTCATTCAAAACTCAAAACTTCATTCTTCTCACCCCTCTCTCCTCTCCCCTCACTTCCCCACATTCCACACATGGCAGCAAAAATTCCCGTCACCATCATCACAGGCTTTCTTGGCAGCGGCAAAACAACGCTTATCCGCCATCTGCTTCAGAACAATCAAGGTAGGCGGATCGCCGTTCTGGTCAATGAGTTTGGCGAACTGGGCATCGATGGTGACTTGCTGAGATCGTGTCAGGTCTGTGACGAAGAGACCCCTACCGATGAATCGTCTGCCAAAGCAAGCCTTGCAAGTCTGCCTGACATTGTGGAATTGACCAATGGTTGCCTCTGCTGCACGGTGCAGGAAGAATTTTTGCCCGTCATGCTAGAGCTGCTCAAGCGTAGAGACACCCTGGACTGCATTCTGATCGAAACCTCTGGTCTCGCGCTCCCCAAACCCTTGATCAAAGCCTTTCGTTGGCATGAGCTTTCTCATGCTATTACCGTTGATGGCGTGATCACGGTCGTGGATTGCGAAGCCGTTTCTACAGGCACGATCGCCACCGACCTCCAAGCGCTAGAAGCCCAACGTCAAGCTGATCCCAACCTGGATCACGAAACTCCCATTCAAGAGCTGTTTGAAGATCAGCTTGCCTGCGCCGATTTAGTGATTCTCAACAAAGCCGATTTGGTGGATACCCAAACGCAAGCTTACGTCGAGCAGCTCGTCCAGCAAGAGCTACCCAGAGCCGTCAAAATCGTTTCCAGCCAGCATGGGCAACTTGACCCCAATCTTTTGCTTGGCTTTCAAGCTGCCGTTGAAGATCATCTAAGCTCCCGACCGAGCCATCATGATGAAGAAGAAGAGCACGACCATGACGACGAAATCACCTCGGCTCATGTGGTGCTCGATCGCGCCTTCGATCCTGTTCTGCTGCGGCAACAGCTAGAAGCCCTGGTACAAGAGCAGGAAATCTACCGCATTAAAGGCTTCGTTGCTGTGCCCAAAAAAGCGATGCGGCTTGTGATGCAGGGCGTAGGAAAGCGCTTTGACCAATTTTACGATCGCCCCTGGCAGCCTGAAGAGCCGCAGCAAACCCGTCTCGTCTTCATTGGTCGTGCGTTGGATGTGGCTCAAATCGAGACTCGACTCACCGCTTTACCCGTGTAAAGGGAAGTTTTGAGTTTTGAGTTGATCAGGTATCAGCCTGATTGACTGACAGAAGTTCTGAAAGGCTGATGGCTCCGTTGCTCACCCGCCCGTGATTAAAAGCCGGGCTAATGGCATTAAAACCCGTTGTAGGCTTTGCCTTCCCGAAGGGTAACGGGTTGGAAGACGCTTGCAGTCCTCTTTAGAGGACTTACTTCTCTTAGCCCGCACTTTCAGTGCAGGGCGGGGCAGGTGATCCTAAAAGATTTGTCAGTCAACCAGGCTTTTGCCAACTGCTTTCTCACCGCTCTCCTGACTCCTCTACCCTC
>JACMKO010000592.1 GCA_014380065.1 Leptolyngbya sp. ES-bin-22
ACGTTTTCAAGAATCACAACCGAGGTATCGATCGCCTGTCCTACGCTAATCGCCAAACCACCCAAACTAAAAATGTTGAGCGAGAAACCGCAGAGCTTCATCACGATCGCCGCTGCCAATGTACACAATGGAATCGTCAGCGCAATGATTAACGTCTGCCGGAGCGACCCCAAAAAGATGAAGACGGCGATCGCCGCCAAGAGCGCACCCGATAAACCCGAATTGATCACATCCGCCAGCGAGTTGCGAATGAACTTCGATTCATCCAGCGTGGGCGTAATAATCATGTCGGCTGGAATCAGCCCCGACTGCCGCAACTCCTCCAGCCGTTGCTTCACGGCATCCACTACCGACACCGTATTGGCATCTGGCTGTTTCTGCACACTGATTTTGACTGCCTTCTCCCGATTAAGGCTGACCAGCACACGCTCCTCTTCTGTACCGTCAATCACCTCTGCAAAATCGCGCAAGTAAACCCGTTGAGCCGGAGCGCTTTGAGTTGTAGCGGTATTTTGAGTCGAAGTCGTTTGCTGATTATTGCTGCTTGACTGCTGACTGCCTCCTGCTGACTGCCCGCTGCCCGCTGCCTGCTGCCCGCCAACCGCAAACGACAGATCTCGAATCTCACCCGCATTCTGAAACCGTCCGACTGCCCGCGTTAAAGGTTCTGAGTTGTCGCCCAAAATGCGCCCACCAGAGACATCCTGGTTACGCTGTTCCAATTCATCCAGTACGTCGGTCAGCCCAATGCCGAGCGCTTGCAGACGATTCAGGTCAATGTTGACGCGTACTTCTTCGACAACACCACCCGATACATCCGCTGACGCAACACCTGAAACGATACCCAATTCACGCGATAGTTCCTCATCGGCAAACACGCGCAGATCCACATCCTGCAAGGACGGCGATGTGAGCGCCATTTCGTAGACTGGTAGCTGCGACGGGTCGGCTTTGAAAAGACGCGGTTCTTCGATCGTGTCCGGCAACTGATTCCGATTCCGGTTGAACGCTGCTGTCGTGTCGTTGAGAGCCTGATCGATATTGCTGCCAGGGTTAAAGTACAAATCCAGGTTGACCTGACCTTCGCGCGTTTGCGAATAGATTTGCACCACTCCATCTGTCGTTGATAGCGCTTCTTCCAGCGGTCGGGTAATTTCGTCGATCGCTACCTCTGGCGAAATTCCAGGCGCTTCCAGCCGCACCCCAATGCGGGGATAGGTAATCGATGGCAGCAGATCGACGGGCAGTTGCGTGAGGAAAAAGATTCCTATCACAATGACGGTCAATGTCAGCATCAAGGTGCCAACATACTGTCGAATTGAGAGCGTACTCAGGCTGAAGCCGGATGAGGAAGGGGTTTGCATGACAGGTGAATGAGGGAGTGGGGAGTGGGGAGGAGAGTTGAGCGAGACAGGGTTGGGCACTGCCCATCGTTCCATAGCTATTTGTGTCTACGTCAAAGCGTCACCTTGCATGGTGCAGTGACGTGAACAGGTTCTCTAACCGGACTCTATTTCGCTGACAGGATGCTTAAGCGCACAGAGTCGCCATCTTTCAGTGGTTTGCCAGTACGTGCGACGAAGCGATCGCCTGGATTTAACCCCGACAGAATTTGCACTTTGCCATCTGCCTGTTGCCCCAACGCCACCGATCGCGCGGCAACTTTTGCGTCTTTGCCATCACCCGTCACGACAAAGAGTGTACCTTTCGTTTGTTTGGGCTTTGCGCCACCTTTTGCTCGATCGTTAGGATTGGTGGTGCCTGCGTTTGCCTCTGGTTTACGAGGTTGCTGACCTCTAGCGCGATCGTCCTGTAACGCTGCAATTGGCACGACCACGCGATCGGTCGTCTGCTGCGTAAAGCTCACCCGTGCCAGCAACCCACTGCCCATTCTGCCAGTAGGGTTGGGAATGGTCACTTCAACCGGCACCAGGCGAGATGTAGGGTTAGCCGCAGGCGAAACTCGCGTCACGCTGCCTGCAAACTGTTCGTTAGGAAAGGCATCTAGCCGTACTTTTGCCGCGCCGCCCAATCGCACTTTTGCCAGATCGAGTTCCGAAACCTGGATGGTGACCTTTGCCCGACTAAAATCGCCCAAACGCAGCAGTTCATTGCCGACCTGTACCACATTGCCCTGCTCGGTCGATCGCGTCAGCACTGATCCGCTGATGGGCGATGTCAGCACAGCATACGATCGTCGCTCTTGCTGCTGTGCCACCACTGCTTGCTGCGCGACGATGCGACCATTCGCTGCCACGATCGCCTGCTGCTGATTGCGCACTTTTTCCTGGCTCGATCGCAAGATCTGTGCGGCTGTTCTCGCCTGCGTCCGCGATTGTTCTGCCTGTTGCTGCGTGACGGCACCATCTCTGGCGAGACCTTGGTAACGAGCCGCGTCCGATTCAGCTTGTTGGAGTTGCAGCCGGGACTGTTCTACCTGCGTCCGGGCATCACTCACTTGAGTTTGAAGCTGACTAATTTCTGTACGTCGGGATGCCAGTTCGGCTTCGGCTTCGGCGGTTGCCGCGTTCAAAATAGAGTCATCAATTTGCGCCAGGGTTTGACCTTGCTGCACGCGATCGCCCACATCCACGTTCAGTTGCTGCAATTGACCTTCCGCCTGGGCGCGGATGGCGACTTCCTGTAGCGGTTGGGTTGTGCCCGTATATTCTCTAGTGGCTTCGAGCGGTGCCGTCGCCGCGATCGCCACATCAACCGCAGTAGCCCCTTGACCTTGAGCCGCTCCAGGCGGTTTTGTCTGGGCATCAGCAGCCTCTTTGGGTAAAAAATTACAGCCCGAGAGCGCGACCACAAAGCCAGTGAGAAGACCCCAGCGAAAGACCCCCGCTAGAGTAGCGTTATGAGCCGTCCGTGATGACATTGGTAGCAAAGGGTTTGGTGAGTGAACGGAAGCATTCATGAGTCTGTAGTGCCGTATGCATCAGGTGAACAAGCGCAAAGCGAGGCGGCTTACACAACTCTGGGATTGTAACAATTCTTTTCAATTGAAAGAATCTATAAATCGAAGTACCTTCCGTATGCAGGTGCCAAACGATCGCCGCCTTAAACTGATGACGCTCCTTAAGAAGGTAGCTCTCACAGTCAGACTGTATGGATCAGGATTTGGTTCAAAAAAGTTTCGCTTTTGAGGCAGGAGCGCCAGAAGCGAAAAACCAGGACTGCTCTCATGCAGTAGGTTTCACAGAACGCGACCTCACTTTGCTGCTTTCACTTTTTGGGCATAAAACGACGCATCCTGTTCACCACGACCGCATTCTTGAGCAAACGTGATCAAATGATGCGCCACCAGCCCAATGTGAATCAGGTTTTCAACATTACCCGTTTTTAGCTTCGGTCCTGCCATCTTCCAAAACGTCTTGCGGTAGTTGCTCAGCACCCCGATCCGCAAGATTAGGTTTGCCATAATCCACAGACCTTTGAGGATATTTTGCTTCGACAGACGCGCTGGACTTAGCGGCGGCGTGATGCGGTTGCAAAAGGTGTGTTCCACGTTGTAAGCAAACCGCTGATACAGAAAATCTGGGTCGTTGGCAGCCGTGATGCAACGTCGCCACATTTCCACTACCTCGTCATATGGCATGAGAAACTCGACGTTTGACTCCCGGTTCTCGTCAAAGTTGAGCCGTCCTTCTTCCTCTAGTCTGCGCCACAGCGGTGTCCGGGGCAGCGCGTGCAGCAGGTTGATGGTCAGCATGGGAATGTTGGATAGGCGAATGAATTCCATAATGCGATCGCCCGTATCTGGCGTATCGGTATCCAAACCGATGATGATGCCCGATACCACTTCCATCCCGTAGCTGTTAAGCGTTTTAATCGCCTCCAGAATGGACATGCCACCCATCAGGTTTTGCTGCTTAGAGATGGATTTGAGCGCGTCGGTTTCAGGCGTTTCAATGCCGCAGAACACGGTGCAAAAGTAAGCCTCACGCATCAGCGCCAGCAGTTCTTTGTTTTGCGCCAGGTTCAGTGTGGCTTCGCAGGCAAATTGGATGGGATAGCCGTTGCGCTTTTGCCAGTCGATCAGGTGGGGCAGCAGTTGCAGGGCAGCGCGACGATCGCCCACAAAGTTGTCATCCACAAAATAGACTGCCCGCAGATTGCCTGATGCCAGCATGGCATCCAGTTCGGCCACGATCTGCTCTGGAGACTTCAAGCGCGGATTGCGTCCATACAATTCGGGAATGTCGCAAAACTCGCAGCGATAGGGGCAGCCGCTGGAGTACTGCACGTTGCTAATGAAGTACTGATTCAGGTCAATCAGGTGATAGGCAGGAATAGGGAATTCGTTCAGCGGCAGTCGCTCGGTCGTCTCAAAGCGAATTTGTCGATTGGGGCGCTCTGTATGCTGGTCAAAATACTCGATCATCCGATCGGTCGCGTCGCCCAGTTCGCCCAGGTGCAGCAGGTCAAAATCAGGATAGTACTCTGGGCACCCCGACACTGAAGGCCCGCCGATCGCCGTGATTTTGCCATATCGGTGCGCCATCGCGTTGATGCGGTTGATTTGCGATCGCTGGATGTGCATCCCACTCACAATCACCACATCTGCCCAACGATAATCCGCAGGCTTGGCAGACCGGATATTTTCATCGATAAACCGAACGTCCCACTCCTGTGGCAAATAGGCAGCAACCACCAGAATTCCCTGCGGCGGCATAAACGCTTTCACGCCACCCAACAGCGGATAGGCGTTGTCAAACGTCCCAAAAGACGGGCTGTACTTTGGAAACACGCAAAGAATACGGCGCTGGTTCGATGGGTTGTAGCGCGGTTTGCCAGGAGCGCTTTCAGGAACGAGTTGCTCGAAATCCTTGAGTACGGCAGTCATCAGGTATCCTCATGTTTTCACCTTGATGACACTGTAGAAGACCAGGACGAAGAATTTCAAGGGCGATCGAAAGATTGGCGGATCGCTACATCATCCAATCTGCTCCTCCAAGCTGCGACATCTCCAACCTCAAGCTTGCCCTGATTAAAAAGCTCTACCCAAAAAGAGAGTATAGATACCCCATGCGGCGGCGATCGTGCCCAAAATGGTAGACCAAACGGGATGCCCGCTGCGGCTTACGCGTCCGCCTGGTGTCCGTATTGTGTCTACATCAATCCAGGGGGTTGCACCATGCCGAAACCAGCCCGTCACCACAACAGCTTGCCCTAGTAAATCTGTGGGGCGCACAGCTTGAGGCAGTAGGTTGCCGATCGGTCCCCACGTTGACAAGCAGTGGAGTCGGATGGTGCCTGTAGTCGTTTGCAGCAGCAGATCTTGGCTGAGAAGGTTGCCGATAGCAGCACGTCCCAAAAAGTTGCCTTCTAGCTGCACCGTTTGACCCTCAACAGGTACACGATCAATCGGCTTCAGCAAGTCCACAAGCGAGTCCGAAGTATCAACCGCTTTAGCATTTGAGACGGGCACATCTGGAAACAGTGGATTAATCCGCATGAAGGTGCCAATGCTAAAGCCAACCAGCGGCAGCCCCAGCAGCAGTGCATGGTCGCCGTACATCCACGACAACTGGCTGATGTTTGTCCGCCAGCCAACCCAACCTAAGGCAGCAAGCAGGTAAGCGATCGCAAACCCAAACGCCAACCCAAAGAACGGTGCTCCTTGCAGCAGTAATTTCCGCTCTTGACGAGTCGATAGTTTGGACGTGGATCGCTCCCACTCCAACTCAGTGGCTAGCTGCCAATGACGGGCATAGAGGGTTAAGAGGTTTAGCCGATCGCCCGTCGGTGGATGTGAATTATTGCTTGCTAACCAGTGTCGATCAGGGTTCGTGCGCTCCCACTCCAGCACAGATTCCAGCCGCGCATAGGGATAAACACTGCCCAACGTCGTCGCCATGCGTTGCCCTAACGGGGTTAAAAGATCAAAACCTTCTAGCAAATAACTGGTTTGCTTTTGCGCCTGTACATCCTTAGCGGTGCCGATCGCGATCTTGATTAGCGCGCGCGTAAAGCCGTTGGGGTTGCCCGTCAGTTCAGCCGCCACGCGATCGCTGTAATACACTCGCTGACGCGACAGCCACAGTCCCATCCAGCGCAACAGGGCGTACACACCGTAACTGATCGCAGCCAGAATGCTTGCCGATACACGTGAAATTGCTGCCTGCTTGCGATTCCCCCAGTCCGATATCAGCCAGTAAACCGTATAGGGAATTTGGATCAACACCGTGATCAGCGACATCAGCGGGACATCCCAACGGGAGATATGACCGATTTCGCTGGCATAAACCGTGGCAATTTCATCATCAGCCAGTTGCTCTAACAAGCCCTGACTGACCACCGTGCGTGTGACGTGGGGTAAGCAGCCGTAGCTAAACGCCACAGGTGCAGCCGTGGGCAAGATTCCCAGCGCTGGCAAGGGCATGTGCTGCTGACGGCAGAAGCGCTGAAGCGATTGGGCGGTTTCGGGGCTGTAGGTTGCCAGTTTGCTCAATGACAGCGGTTGTAGCCCATAGGCAACGGTGAGCAATCCGTCCAATAGCCAGCGAGAAGCGACAAAGAGGATTCCCAAGAAAATCAGGATGGGAACCACAGGCGGATGAAACAACTCACGTGGCAGATTGAGAAAAGGAATTTTGGTAAGCGCGATGCTGTAGTAAAGCGCAGTGTTGTACACGATCGCCTGCACCATCCAAAACAACGCGACGGCAGTGCCTGCCTGCAACAGCAGCAATCGTAAGAGCTTTACCTTACCCAGTGATTTACCCTGCTTGAGCCTGCCTGCCTGCCGCCAGGTGGCTGAGTAGAGCGGCGGCTCTAAAGCAGTGGGTTGTGTCGTGTTCCGATCTACTGGCTTGCGCACGTGCGATCGCGTATGCTCCAGCGGGACAGCCGCAGAGTTCGGCTTGCGTCCTGTCCAGGGGGTGGCTCCTTCAAGCAAGATTGACGCGTTTTCTGGATGCAGTTTAGGCTGGGCTGGGACGTGGCTTGAGTCCTCTAAGGTAGCAGGCTGATTGGCATTGAGCGGCTCAGCGGCATTGAGGTCTTGCTGAAGGGATGCCTCAAGTTCGTGGGAGTGATCGCGATTGACGGTGGCAAAGTCAGGTGGAGCCGCAGGATCGAAAGGCGTAAAGCCCGTAAGGTCTGCGTCGGATGAGGCAAGGTTAGCAGGCGCAGATGTAGCAGTCACGTTGTCGGCTTCTGCACCCAGAGCCTCAAACTCATCTAAAAGCTGTGGATTCCGTGCTTTCAAGCTGATCAGCGTTCGCTTTGCCCAATCGCTGACCTGGGGATTGTCGCTTTGACGAAGCGTTTGGCACAGGGCGGCGGCACGTAAGGGTTGCTCGGTGCGGGCGTAAGCAGTGGCTAAGCCCATTTGCGCTTTTGGTGCAAGGGGATGAGCCAGGGACAGGGAAATGGAATCTAATTTCGCGATCGCAGTCTTGTAGTCACCCTGCTTCAGAGCAGCTAGCCCAGACTCCAGCGCTGGGAAGTCTTTGATGATCAATGACGAATCAGGAACCGGAGGCATAGTGCTTCTCCTACTTGGAAGGGGACGGTAGACTGCTGACATGTAGCGTTTCTAAGATAGCTTCATGAAGCGGTCGGTTCGCTCCCAGAAACTACGGGAGCGATCGCGTTTAGTTGTAACTCCGGATGGTCAGTTTGTACCTGATTCACATTCCATTCGTTACGAAACAGTAAGACAGGACGGTTCCAGCTATCTTTTGCCGTCACTGTGTTGAACAGGCGACCGACTTTTTCCAATGCCTCCCAGCCGCCTTCAACCCAACGAGCCACGCTGTAGGGCAGCAGTTCAAGCTGGGTTTCTACGCCGTACTCATTTTGCATCCGAAATTGCACTACTTCAAACTGAAGTTGCCCCACCGCTGCCAGGATCGGATCACGCTTCGCTTCATCGGCAGAATACATAATCTGCACTGCGCCTTCTTCCTGAAGCTCCGAAACGCCCTTGCGGAACTGCTTGAATTTCGACGGGTTGGGGTTTTTGAGATAGGCGAATAGTTCGGGCGAGAAGCAGGGAATGCCCTCATACTCTAGTTTGGAGCCGACATAAATCGTGTCCCCGATCGCAAACACGCCGGGATTATTCAAGCCAATGACATCGCCGGGATATGCCTCTTCAATTACTTCCCGATCTTGGGCAAACAGCTTTTGGGGACGAGACAGGCGCACCGTTTTACCCGAACGGGCATGGCTCACGGTCATGTCTTTCTCAAACCGACCCGAACACACGCGGACAAAGGCAATGCGATCGCGATGCTTCGGGTCCATGTTGGCTTGCAGCTTGAACACGAAGCCCGAAAATTCTGGATAGGTCGGGGGAATCTCGCCCTTACTGCTGGCATGAGGACCCGGTTTGAGTGCGTAGTCCAAAAAGGCATTGAGAAAAAGCTCCACGCCAAAGTTGGTCATGGCGCTGCCGAAGAACACGGGTGTCATCTTGCCCCGATGCACTAAGTCCAAATCTAGCTCTGGTCCCAAGCCTTCGAGCAACTCCAGATCGTCTTTGAACTGGTAATAGAGCGACTGTTCCAGCAGATCTTCAATACGCGGATCGCCGAGGTCAATGGCGGTGTCGATCGCCTCTCGCTGACCGTGGGCACTCCGCTCAAACAAATGCAGTTGGGCACTGCGACGGTCGTACACCCCTTTGAAGCGATCGCCCATCCCAATGGGCCAATTTACTGCGTAGGTCTGCAAGCCCAACTCCTGCTCAATTTCGTCCAGCAGATCTAATGGCTCTCGTCCAGGGCGATCGAGCTTGTTAATAAAGGTGAAGATGGGCAAGCCTCGCATCCGGCAGACCTCAAAGAGCTTGCGGGTTTGTGGCTCCAGACCTTTTGCCGCATCGATCAGCATCACGGCATTGTCAGCCGCCGCTAGCGTGCGATAAGTATCTTCACTAAAGTCTTGGTGTCCCGGCGTGTCTAGCAAATTAATTTGGCAGTTCTGGTACGCAAACTGCAACACCGTTGAGGTGATGGAAATCCCCCGCTGTTGCTCCATTTCCATCCAGTCAGAGGTGGCGTGTCGCTGTGCCCGTCGAGCTTTGACGCTACCTGCCTGGTGAATGGCACCTCCGTAGAGCAACAGTTTTTCGGTCAGGGTCGTTTTACCCGCATCCGGGTGAGAGATGATGG
>JACMKO010000593.1 GCA_014380065.1 Leptolyngbya sp. ES-bin-22
AGCATTCACGAAGGGTTTTGCCAGATCGAACTGTTGATCTGCTCGCAAAATAAGCGCGCTGCCGTCTGGGAAATTTGCTGCCGTGCCGCCTACCGTCGCCGATTGCAGCACGGGCAGGCGTGTTGGTACTTGAGTGAACCGCAGTTGTCTTGCCTGTGGTGCTGTGGCAACAACCGGAATGGTTAGTTCCGCGCTATCGGTGCCCACCTCAAGCTTGAGGCGGCGATTGCCTGCTTGCTGAAACAGAAAATCGACCTGCCAGGTGCCATCAACGTCGATCACGGGACCAGTGGCGCGAAACTGTCCGTCGATCGTCATCATGAGGTTGCTGCCAGCATAGGAGGGTGATGCAACGCCCAAGATCGAAAACCGTTGCTGTACGAGTACAGGAGCTTGGGGCGATTGAGTAATCTGAAGCATACGAAGAAATCCTCAAAACGATCGCGCATTTACTGCTGAACCAGTTTGCTCAATGCGGTTGAAATGGTCAAGTGGTTTGCAGAAACCGGGTTTCTCATCTCAGAACATGCCGTTTAAGTTTCAGGTAGCGTCTAGAAACCCGGTTTCTTTTAAAGGACTCTAAAGTTTCCCAAAGCGTCGATCGCGCTGCTGGTAGGTATACAAGGCTTGGTGAAAGGCGGTGCGATCAAAATCGGGCCATAGCGTATCGGTGACGTACAGCTCTGCGTATGCCATCTGCCAGAGCAAAAAATTACTCAGTCGCATCTCACCGCTCGTCCGAATGAGCAAGTCAGGATCGCAAATGCCAGAAGTATAAAGATGACGCTCAAACACCGCTTCATCGATTTGATCTGGTTGTAGGAGACCTTGTTGCACCTGGGTGGCGATCGCCCGACAGGCTTGTAAAATTTCTTGTCGTCCACCGTAGTTAGTAGCAACCGTAAACCGGATGCTCTGGTTATGCTGCGTCAACTCCACCGATCGTGCGATCTCGTCTTGCAGCGAGTTGGGCAATGCTTGCAGGTTGCCTACAAAGCGAATCTGCACATTTTCCTGCACCATTTCCCGCAGTTCCTGACGCAGCACCCGCTCAAACAGGGTCATCAAAAACTCAACTTCGTCTGAAGGGCGACCCCAGTTCTCTGTTGAAAAAGCATAAGCGGTCAACGCTTGAATGCCCCAATCGCGACAGCAACGCAGAAGATCCTTAAGGACATCCACCCCACGTCGATGTCCCATGATTCTGGGCATCCCGCGCTGCTTTGCCCAACGCCCGTTGCCGTCCATAATGACAGCAACATGTCTTGGCAGGCGATCACACTCAAGGTCAGTAGGCAACTCTTGCAAAACAGTTGGCTTTACGGTCATGGTCTCTCCCAGCAGCAGACAAGTGCATGTAAACAGTAAACGTGAGCCGATCAGAAGGAGTGCGCTGGCAGTGCGTCCCTAATTTTTACCTTTGCGGCGACTCAAAAACCGGGAAACTAAGGACAGCCCTTGACTACCCATCTGACGCGCCAAACTCCGGAGATTGGGGGCAACCGTGTCGCGGTCAGCCGTTTGGGAGAAGCGTGACTCTAGCAGTTCCTTCAGTTTACTGCTGGTTAGCGGGCGATTTAGAGTGCCCCGTTCTGCCAATGAAATCGATCCTGTTTCTTCAGAAACCACGACGCAAACGCAGTTTTCGACCCGCTCAGTAATCCCCATCGCGGCTCGGTGGCGTGTACCTAACTGACGAGACGCAGTCCGTTCTGAGAGTGGCAAAATCACGCCTGCTGCCACCAGGCGGTTATCGCGAATCAAAACAGCTCCATCGTGCAACAAGGTCGTTGTTTGAAAAATAGTTTGGATCAGTTCCTTGGAGACTTCAGCATTCAGCCTGACTCCGGGTACGGAAAAATCGCGCTCATCGATCGGGCTACCTGTTTCTAAGATCAGCAACGCACCAATGCGGTTCTGCGATAGCTCTTTGACTGCATCAACAATTTCATCCGTGACACTACCAGATTTCAGTGTGGTTCTTCGTGAAGATTGGAACAATTGAAGGAGTTCACCCCGACCAAGCTGCTCCAAAAAACGACGAAACTCTGATTGCAGAATAAATGCCATCGCGACCGCAGAACCAATGACCAGATTGCCCAGGACAAAGCTCAACAGCGTTAACTCCAAACGTCTGCTCAGGGCTGCTGCCAGCATTAGCACGATAAAACCGCGCACCATCCACAGGGTACGCCGTTCCCCAATGATGACCAGCATCATATAAGTGAGGGCAAGCACTAGCCCCACATCAATCAAAAATCTTAGGTTTTGGACGAGGAGAAGCGGTAGGGACTGCATCCAGGTAGGGGTCGTCAGCAGCCATTGCCTCCATAGATATCCCATTGCTCTGGATTAACCCTACGCTTCTACACGTTCTAACGTCTCAAGCCGATCAAGTCTGAGGCTTCCGGCGACTGTGATTCAACCTCACGCTGGCGATGTGTTCAATCGCTCTGGCAGGCAATCTTGTCGCACCAAATCCTGATATGTTTCCCGCTGCAAAATGATGTTAGCGTCTCCTTCCTTAACGAGAACAGCGGCTGGTCGAGGAATGCGGTTGTAGTTGGAAGCCATGCTGTAATTGTAAGCGCCGGTTGCCATCACGACGAGCAAATCGCCGGGTTGCGTGGTGGGTAGAGCCGCTTCTTGAATGACAATATCGCCCGATTCGCAATGCTTGCCCGCGATCGCCACGGTTTCCGTGAGCGGTGCCAACATCCGGTTTGCCACCACCGCTCGATAGACCGATTGATAGGTGATGGGACGGGGATTGTCGGACATGCCGCCATCGACCGTGACATAGGTACGAATGCCAGGAATCGTTTTCTGCCCGCCCACAGTATACGCCGTGACGCAGGCAGAGCCAATGAGCGATCGCCCTGGTTCACTCAAGAGTTTTGGTAGGGGAATGTTCTGGGCGTTGCAAGCGGCGGCGATCGACTCACTGACGACCTTAACCCACGCCTCAATGCTCGGCGGATCATCCGACTCGGTATAGCGAATGCCTAGCCCACCACCAATATCCAACTCTTGGATCGGCAGACCATACTGAGCCGCTTTACTCAGCCACTGCACCATCACAGCGCCCAAATCGTGATGCGGCTCTAGCTCAAAAATTTGGGAGCCGATATGCGCGTGCAGCCCAACAAAAGCCAGACTAGATTGCTGGCTGATAAACTTAAAAGCTGCGTCAAGCTGGTCGAGTCCAAACCCAAACTTGCTGTCAATGCTGCCAGTCCGAATGTAGTCATGCGTGTGGCACTCAATGCCAGGAGTGAGGCGGAGCATGATGCGGATTGGGTTTTGGGTGTCGGGTTTTGGGTGTTGGGTTGGCATCTCCCCTGCGATCGCCGCCAGCGTCTTTAGTTCATGCCAGTTATCGACGACGATCGTGCAGCCAGACTCAACCGCCAACTGCAACTCTTCGTAGGACTTGTTGTTGCCGTGCAGGTAGAGCTTGGTAGGACTCACGCCTGCTTGTAACGCTGTGTACAGTTCGCCACCCGAAACAATATCAATGCCCAAGCCTTCGCTAGCCACGATCGCGCACACCGCCAAGCAATTCCAGGCTTTCGAGGCATAGAGTACCTGCGACTCGCCAGGATAGTAACGGGCAAAAGCATCGCGGTATTGACGACACGCCGATCGCAGCGTTACTTCATCCAATATATAGAGAGGCGAACCAAACTGTTGCACCAGCTCAACAACATCACAGCCGCCAATTTCCAGATGCTCCTTCTGGTTGACCGTAGCAGTGAGGGGTAGCAATTGCTGGTTGGGCGATCGCTCCACTAAAGTCTCTGTCACCTCGCTTAGATAGTGACGACCAGTCGTTTGAACCGCTGTAGCCTGAGTCGATCCCATTACGTCATCCTTGCCTTTCGTTGAGTAGCATACGTGCATTATGATCTCTAGTTTACAAGCGAGCCTTGTCGATCCTGAGCAAATAACGCACCTTTTGTGAACCTTCTCGCACTTCAGCCTCTATCGATCGATCTACTTCCTGCCGCCTTAGCGCTCGATCGCCGCTGCTTTGGTGGACTTTGGACGCTCGACGGCTATCGACGAGAGTTAGAGAGTCCTAATAGTGAGCTGCTCGTTCTTATGGAGGAGCCAGAGGACAGAGGGCAGGAGACGGAAGAAGGCAGAGGGAAGCAGGAAGCAGGAAGCAGGAAGCAGGAAGAGGGGGCAGGGGAAACAGGAGAACGGGAAAATCCTGATTCGCCAGTTACAACTCAAAACTCAAAACTCTCTAGCGCAGCGGCACGAAGTGCTACTCCAAACTCAAAACTCCTCACCCCCCTCCTCGGCCTCGGTTGCTATTGGGCGATTCTCGAAGAAGCCCATATTACGATGCTGGCGATCGATCCAGCGTATCAGCATCAAGGCTTGGGGCAGGCGCTTCTCCATGCCCTCATGTCATCGGCTCATCAACGGGGGTTAGAACGAGCCACCTTGGAAGTCAGACTTTCTAATCAGGCAGCGCTTGCCCTCTACCAAAAATTTGACTTTCGGGAAGCAGGGCGACGACGACGCTACTACCCAGACAACGGTGAGGATGCGCTGGTGCTTTGGCGCGGCGGGTTACAGGCTCCTGAGTTTTCTGATCATGTGGCAGTTTGGCAGCGGCAGGTAGACCATCGTCTACACGAGACTGGCTGGCAGTTGACCGATGGGCGATCGTCCAGCGTTTGAAAGATTAAGAAATCCTGCTTGACTTGATAGTCACTTTCCGATGACAATCACCCCTCGTGGAGGGTTTACAGAATGGCAAATCACTGTTGCAGGTACGGTGATCACGGATCTCCTGAGGGCGTGCTTCAAGCTCTCGGTAGAATCGTCTATGATAGAATCAACTCTACCGAGCAAGCAGCAGGTGACAGAAATACGCCATGTTTGAACGCTTCACAGAAAAAGCCATTAAGGTGATCATGCTTGCCCAGGAGGAAGCACGCCGCCTGGGACACAACTTTGTGGGTACTGAACAGATCCTCTTGGGTCTGATTGGAGAAGGGACCGGCGTCGCCGCCAAAGTGCTGAAATCGATGGGTGTCAACCTCAAGGACGCTCGGATTGAAGTAGAGAAAATCATCGGTCGAGGCTCTGGCTTCGTTGCCGTTGAGATTCCGTTTACACCACGAGCAAAGCGGGTTCTGGAGCTATCTCTAGAAGAAGCCCGTCAGCTTGGTCATAACTACATTGGTACTGAACACTTGCTTCTCGGCTTAATCCGCGAAGGGGAGGGTGTTGCCGCTAGAGTGCTAGAGAATCTGGGCGTTGACCTTTCTAAGGTACGCACTCAGGTGATTCGGATGCTCGGCGAAACCGCAGAAGTGACATCTGGCGGTGGTCAGGGACGCACCAAAACCCCAACGCTGGACGAGTTTGGCTCAAACCTGACTCAGATGGCTGTCGAAGGTAAGTTAGACCCGGTTGTGGGTCGCCAAAAGGAAATTGAACGGGTCATCCAGATCTTGGGTCGCCGCACGAAAAATAACCCGGTCTTAATTGGGGAACCGGGTGTAGGCAAGACCGCGATCGCGGAAGGTCTTGCTCAACGCATCGCCAACGACGATATCCCAGATATCCTCGAAGACAAACGGGTCGTCACGCTCGATATTGGTCTCCTGGTTGCAGGCACCAAGTACCGGGGTGAGTTTGAAGAACGTCTGAAGAAAATCATGGATGAAATCCGCTCTGCCGGAAACGTCATCCTGGTGATTGACGAAGTTCATACCTTAATTG
>JACMKO010000594.1 GCA_014380065.1 Leptolyngbya sp. ES-bin-22
AAGACCTGTATGTGCCCTGGTATGGCGGTGTTATTCACTGCTCTGTGTATTGCGGTTGGGTGTATGGGCGGCTGTGTTTTTTCATTCAGCCACACTCGCAGGATAAGTTTTTCAACCAAGGATGCTATTACGGCTGCGTGGATGACAACATTCGCTTTGCCTTTTTCAGCAAAGCAGCGCTGGAATTTTTACTGCAAAGTAATAAGCGTCCTGATGTCATTCACTGTCACGACTGGCAGACAGGTTTAGTGCCTGTAATGCTGTTTGAAATTTACAAGTATCAGGGGATGGAAAAGCAGCGCGTTTGCTACACCATCCACAACTTTAAGCATCAGGGGATAGGCGGTAGCGATGTGCTGTGGGCGACGGGGCTGCATCGAGAAGAGTACTATTTACAGTACGATCGCCTCCGCGATAACTTCAATCCCTTTGCGCTCAACTTTATGAAGGGCGGCATTGTTTACTCAAACTACGTCACCACTGTGTCGCCACACCACGCGTGGGAAGCCCGCTACACAGAGTTTGGCTACGGTCTAGGGCACACTCTGGAGCGGCATCAGGACAAGTTTTCGGGTGTGCTCAATGGTATTGATTATGACGTGTGGAATCCAGAGAACGATCGCTACATTCCTCATGCTTATACAAAAGACGATCTGGCAGGCAAGGCGCAAAATAAACAGGCGTTGCGAGAGCGCCTGCTGCTGCGTGACGTTGATAGACCGCTGGTTTGTTTTATCGGTCGCTTAGATGAGCAAAAGGGCGTACATCTCGTTCATCATGCGATTTATCATGCGCTTCAGCGGAGTGCTCAGTTTGTCTTGCTGGGGGCTGCAACCGAGGCGGGGATCAACGATCACTTTTGGCACGAAAAGCAATTTTTGAACGATAATCCTGATGTGCATTTGGAACTGGGTTTCAATGAAGAACTCTCCCACTTAATTTATGCGGGAGCAGATTTGATTGTCGTGCCCAGTCACTACGAGCCGTGCGGCTTGACGCAGATGATTGGCTTGCGGTACGGCACGGTGCCGATTGTGCGCAGCGTCGGTGGGCTGGTAAATACGGTGTTCGATCGCGACTATGATGAAAAACACTTGCCTGAAGAGCGCAATGGCTACGTCTTCTATGAAACTGATGCTACAGCACTAGAATCAGCTATGGATCGAGCACTCAATTTGTGGTACGACAACCCTCCTGAGTTCCGTCAACTTCAGCTACAGGGTATGAATTATGATTACTCCTGGAATTACCCCGGCAAGGATTACCTGGAACTTTACGATCGTATTCGCCACAAATAATGTCGGCTCCGTCAACGGTGCTGCCTTGATGCGTGATGCTTTTAAAGTCGCAGTGTGACTAAACAGAGCGTTCACATATCATGCTAGCCGTTGTAAAAACATGTCAGCCGCTATGAAAAGGTGGTCACTGAACGTCATCATTGGAGGATGCCTTTCGGTTCTACTCTCCTCTAGTCTGTTGTTCTTATGGCTCTTTCCTCACTCCTGGTCACATTAGCTCGTTATATGGCAGGTGAATTTGACAACCGCGAACAGGCGATCGCTGATCCTGCCTGGTACGTTCATCTACGCTTATGGCAACGACCAGTGCCACTGTTCGGTGAAGACAGCTTGACTCTTTTTGCCGAGCAGGCAAATGTGGTTAATCCCGATCAGCCCTACCGTCAACGGCTCATCCGGCTCATGCAAACGGATGACAGCGAAGCGCCACTACAAGCTCAGTACTACGCGTTTAAAAATCCAGTAGCAGTTAAAGGCGCAGGGCTAAAACCAGACGTTCTCAAAGCAATTACATTGGAGCAGATTGACTATTTACCGGGCTGTCTGCTCACAATTAGTCAACATCCTGATACAGAGAGCATGATGGCGACACCCATGCCTGGTTCGCAGTGCTTCTTTTCGTATCAGGGTAAAAAAGCTCAAGTGCAGCTTGGGTTCACCGCTAGTGTTAACACTTTTGAAAGCTACGATAAGGGCATTGATATCGAGACTCAAAAAGCCACATGGGGAGCCGTTCTTGGTGCCTATCGCTACACGAAACGACAAGATTTTGCGGCTGAGTTGGCGATCGCCTGCGATCGATGAAGCACCCTAAAGACGATCGTTGGGCTACAAAAATAAAAAGATCCAGGCTGCTGTCAAACCGCCCAATGAATCGGCGCTAACGTAGATTCAAGATGACATACTGGTTAAATGGAGAATTGTTTGGAGCAAGACGGGACGGTAAATACTAACGCTCGTTGTTCTCCAACACGTTGCTTAGCGCTCACTCACACGATTGTACGGGAATTTCTATGACCACCTTCCAAGCAAACCCAACAGCGTCTCAGCAAACCATGTCGGACGATGCAGCCAATCAAGCTGACAATACCACCGCCGCCAACATCGTGGAGGTCATTGAAACGGTGATCGACAGTTTGGATAGTGACAACACAGCGATGGTAAGCAATACTGACGGAGGCTACGTTTGGAAGTTTAAGTACGGTACGGTTGAGGTCTTTGTCCAACTGACTGGACTGTCAAACGAAGATACGATCAGCGCCTGGTCAGCCGTCTTAAAGCTACCGGCAAAGGATGAAGCCAAACTTACCCGCAGATTGCTTGAGTTGAACTGGTCAGGTACGCTAGAAGCCCGCTTTGCAATTTTGGACAATGAAATTGTGGTGCTTTCGACGCGATCGCTTGCCGACCTTTCTCCAGGTGAAATCTCACGCGCGATTACTCTTGTGGCAACGATCGCTGACGATCAGGATGAGCCGCTCCAGGCTGAGTTTGGCGCAAGTTAGTCCGGATAAGCTGTTGGTTGCCAGGTTTTAGTCTCTAGAAGGCGTTAGAAGCCAAAAGGGACAGCATCCATTCAAAGGTCATTACAGCGTCGCCTCCTTTCACCGTCCCCTTAGCCTCCATGCCCCTTATGCAAACCTGGCGGTTAATCCCATTGCTGGACGCGCCGGGTAGGGTTCAGATGGCGCTAGATTCCTGGTTGCTAGCACAGCACCTTCAGGGTAAGCAGCCACCAACATTGCGCTTTTATACCTGGAAACCTGCCGCAATCTCGCTAGGGTATCATCAGCATCACTGGTCAGCTCATTGGGAGCATTTGACGTGGCAGGGTGCGCCGTTGGCTTTGGTGAGGCGACCCACAGGGGGTAGGGCAGTCCTGCATCAAGGTGATTTGACCTACGCTGTCGTGACATCGGGTTTGGCGACTGGTCGCTTGCAGGCGTATCGTACCCTTTGCGAATTTTTGATTCAGGGCTGGCGATCGCTCGGTGTCGAACTGCACTATGGACAGTCAGAGCGCGGCTATATACGCAATCCCAACTGTTTCGGCATGGCAACAGGAGCCGATTTAGTCTTAGCAGATGGTGCCAAACTCATTGGTAGTGCTCAGCTTCGTCGTGCTGGTGGCGCGTTGCAACACGGCTCAATGCCGCTATGTCTTGATCCAGTCTTGTTTCAGCAAGTGTTTGGCGTGGCACCAAAGCTACCGACACTACCTTTAGCGCTGTCACAGGCAACAGGCATCGAAACGGTGATCAACGCTCTAACCGTTTCGGCTGGAGAATGTTTTGCAGCCAAGCTGCACGTGCAGCCTTTATCGGATGCCGAGTGGGAAGACGTTTTGAGGCATGATTGGGAGCAGGGGAACGGAAAGCGGGAGTAGGGAGTGTGACACTCAAAACTCGAAGTTTACCGCCTCTTTGCTACTTCACGCTTTTCTACTTGTGCACAGGTGCAGCTTCGACAGCCGCTTGAGCGATCGCGCCCAACTGAAAGCCGGGGGGATAGATACCCTCTTCTTTAATTTGCTTAATAAGCGTTTCTGAAACTGGCAGCTTCATTTTTTGGGTGAGCGCACGCACTACATCACCGCGATCAATCACGCCTGCCACTGCGCCTGCTGGAGAAAGGACGGTCAGGCGCTTGAGCTGCTGTGACTCCATTAATTGGATGACGTTCACCAAGGGCGCGGCTTCTTCTACCGTCGGAATCTCTGTCAGGGGTTGGATCAGGCGAGACAAGCTTTGTGTTTCCCATTCGCTGCGCTCGATGCCGTGTATGGCAGCAACGTTCACCAGACCCCGATAGCGTCCGTTGGAGGTAGCAAAATAACCAGTGGGGCGGGCCGTATCTAGCAAATAGGTATCGGCAAACTGGCGCAGCGTCATCTCAGCATCCACAACTCGAAAGTCATGGGTCATGGCATCGCCAGCCTTGATCTGCAACAAGGTTTCCTGGAGGTCAGTCATGCGATCGTAGCTAGTCGCATTCCGAACACCAAACCAACCCAGAAAAGCAATCCACAAGCCACCGAAGTTACCCGTTACCAGGCTGAAGGTGCCCCACAAAATCGCAAGCAAACCTAAAACTTTGCCCGATCGCGCTGCCCAGTGAATGCCTTTAAAGCGGCTGCCTGTCGCTTTCCACACAGCAGCCTTGAGGACTTGTCCCCCATCAAGCGGCAGTCCTGGAATCAAGTTAAACAACGCCAGTATGAGATTTGTCCATGCCAGGTTGCTTGCTAACACATGCACTGCGTTCGATGGGTTTGAAATAACCAAGGCGATCGCACCCAACAAAGCAGCCAGTCCCAGGCTGACAGCGGGACCTGCGATCGCCACTTGAAAGGCTTTGCCTGGTGTTTTTGATTCCTGTTCGATCGACGCAATACCACCAAACAAGAACAGCGTAATCGAATTGACTTTGATACCTTGTGACTTTGCGACCAGGCTGTGCCCTAGTTCATGCAGCACCACCGAGCTAAACAGCAGCAGTGCCATCACGACACCCATGCCATAAGCCAGTGCAGCACCCCACTGAGGAAACCCTTGTTGCCACTGTAAACCGGTAGGAATGGCGATTAAAAACAGCACACCAACCCAGGATGGATCGATGAAAAATGGAATACCAAAGAGCGAACCGACCCGCCAACCTGACTGCATAACAGACCTCTATCTATGATGTCGGAACAGTGTTTTTACACGTGATCGCGGCTTCCAGCAAGCACTACCAATCATAGGCTCACAATGGCTCGACCGCTTCGTCCCTTCTTACAGAATAAAGGATGTGCAGCCAGAGGGTTGGTGCGGACGGCACGGTTAACCGAACGCGATCGCCACAATCGTAAGCCCCGACTCCAACTAGAGTGGGACGCATCCTCAAACAAAAACCCCAGCACAAGGCTGGGGCATACTTCTTCGAGGTCGTTTTGACAGCATGTCTAGGAAGAAGCTTTAGTACAACGGTTTAAAACGCTCAGTCGGCGCGTGGGATAAGAAAACCCCAGGGATGGGTCTGGGGCAAAGACGAGTTAACTGTTGCAGCGCGATCGCGCACACAAAATTAGAAAGAAAGCGATCCGGCACATACTGAACAGTCAGTTCTTTCAATGCGGTTTGCTGCGTAACAACAGCGACGGTCGCCAAAGGCAAAGCGTCAGAAAAAAGTTAGCTCGATCAATGACTAAGCCGAGTTACAGAGCCACGAGATGTCACCTTTTAGGCATGAGAGTAGCTTAGGGCAAGGATGCCGCAAAGACGTTCCTCTACCGTGCAAGGTACTTTCCATTTTTGGAAAGCAGCCTCCGCGTTGCTACAGCGTTCATCTCAAAGGTCGTAGAGTCTGCTTTAAAGACCGTGGCACGCTCGTCCCAGGATAAGCGCTCCACTTTCTAGTCGATAAATGCCATCCATTTCAGTGATGACAGCCTGCGGAGACATGTTTTTTAAGCTGTTCTCTTGAGTGCCCTCCTGGTTGCCTGCACCCGATTTCACCGTCTCTTCTAGCGTCACTGCGTAAGTAGGAAAGGGTGTCGTAGCTAAATCATCTGGTTGATTCGGCAATCCGCCTGCTCCTGTCACAATGAAGCTACCCTGGCGAGGACTGCGAGCGATACAGCTATGGGCAATCAGCCTGCTGGTATCAACAACCTCCGTGGGCAGTGGAGTGCGGCTAGTCTGAATGGTTACTTCTGGTAAGGTAATGGTTCCAGACCGAAGTCTACCGCTGGCGTTAACATCGACTTGCCCATTGCCGTCTAGGGTCTCAGTGTTGCTGCTGGCAGCGTTAGGTTGATAGCGAAAGCCAAAGAAGGCAGGCGTTCTCAGCGTAATCATGCCGCCACTGCCATCGCGGGAAAAAGCCAGAATGTCGCTGTCATCCAGTGCAGCGATCGCCCGTGCACTCAGCGTAATATTGCCACCACCACCTGTACCGCTCAGCACACTCGTGGTCAGGTCGCTATCACCCCGTAGAACAATGAAACGAGCCGCGATCGCAATATTGCCGCCTGCTGATTGAGCAGCGGTCGTTGAGATCTGGCTGTCTTTTACTTGCAAGCGATTTCGGAGGCGAATTGCAATGCTACCAGCCTTACCTTGCCCTAAACTTTGGGCAGAAATTTCTGCACCATTTTGCAAGTAGAGCGATCGTGCTTCCACACTAATATCGCCGCCATCCCCACTGGTGCTCGTTTTGCTCACCAGACCGCTTGCCAGCCCAGTAGCGGCATTTTTACCCGCGATACGAATGTCGTCCGTCGTGTTAATCCGAATACTACCTGCCGTTGCTGCCCCCAGTGTATTCGCCTGAAATTGCGCTCCATTGGTTAAGGACAGCGATTGAGCGGTCACGTTAATGTCGCTGCTTCCTAATGCGGCTGCCCCAACGCGGCTGAAAATTCCGCTGGGAAAGCCATCAATGCCCACGCCATCCAGCGAAACGGCACCCACCGCGTGAATGAGGATGCTGGCAGCTTTTCCCTGTCCCAGTGTGCTGGAGGCGATCGCGGCTCCATTTGTGACGGTGAGTGAGTCGGCAGTGAGGTTAATTTGTCCGCTGTCTCCCCGCGCAATGCGGCTCACACTGCTGAAGATCCCACTGGAAAAGATATCCGTCTGCCCATCGTTGTAAAGGACAGTTGTTTGCCCGTCTAAAGATACGGGTCCAGCAATTTGTACACTGGTATCGCCTGCATTTCCCTGTCCAAAGGTGCTGGCAACCAGAGCGGCTCCGTTCTGTACAGAGAGCGATCGCGCTGCAAGGCTAATCCCACCGCTGTTACCGATCGCTCTTTCGCCAATGAAGCTGTAGAGACCGCCAGGATCAGCTAGCTTGCCGGATGAATCACCCTTGAGCTGAATACCATCAAGCACTTGAATGGCAATTTTGCCTGCATTCCCTCGGCTAAACGTACTGGCATCCAGTTGAGCGCCCTGCTCCAGCAGCAGGCTACCAGCCGTAATGTTAATGCCATTGCTGCTGCCAACTGCTTTGCCTTGAACATTGCTAAAAGCTCCACTGGGAAACTGATCATCCGCACTTACACCTGCGAAGCGCACGACACCAGGAGTTGTAATGTTGATGCTACCCGCGTTGCCCTGCCCCAGCGTGCTGGCAGTCAGAAGTGCGCCATTGGTTACAGCTACCGACTCGGCAAAGATGTTGATGCCGCCGCTGTTGCCTATTGCCTCTGCATTGACCCGGCTGAAGGTGCCAGAGCGTACGATGAGATCTTCGCTAAGACGATCGTCACCGTCGAAAATCACAGCGCCTTGCGATCGAATGGTGACTGTGCCACCGTCGCCATTGCCGAACGTGCTGGCATTAATCTGAGAGCCGTCTTTGACCAGCACCGAGCTAGCAGTAATGGTGACATCACCGCTGTCACCACTGCCACGCGGTGCCGTTGAATTAGCGATGAAGCTCCCGCTGCTGAGTACGACGGCTCCGAGTGCATCAATCGTAATATCGCCTGCTTTAATGCCCAAGATACCCTGCCCCTCAGCAATGCCGCCTCGCAAAATGCTTCTGTCGGCCATGCTGAAGTTTTGGGCATGAATGCCAATACTGCCACCCGTGCGGACGTTGACTTCTGATTGGTTGACCAATGTTATGTCTGCCAGCGATCGCTCGATCGCCCTAAAGCTCAGGCGCAAATTGCTACCGTTACCGTCCAATTCGACGATGCCCTTACCCGCCAGTCCGCCTAGTTCCACGCGCCCATCTTGCGCCAGCAGCACCCCGCGATTGAGCAAGATATTGCCACCTACCAGCGCTAAACTTTGACCTGTTGGCACCTGTAACCGTGCCTGACTGACGATCGGCTGGTTCGCGAGCTGGTTGAATAGTAAGGCGGATGGATTGACCGTTAGCAACGGCGGTGGCGCAGGATTTGTAGCGCTGTAGCTGCCCTGATTGCCAAACTGGATTGCGCCAGCGGTGGTCACCAGAAACGTACCACCGACATTGAGAGAGGCATTCTGACCGAAAAGAACACCGCTGGGATTGATAAAAAACAGATTGGCAACACCGTTTGCCTGCACCAGACCGTCAATTTTAGACGGCTGTCCGCCAGTCACGCGACTGATAATGTTGGTGACGTTAGCAGCGTTGTTAAAAAACGCGGTTTCGCCTTGAGTCAGAGAGAACTGCCCAAAACTGTGAAAAAGGTTGCGATCGCGAACTGCCCCTCCATTAATTTGAAACAGCGGGCCTGTAGAAACCTGCGATCGTTCCTCAAGCGGCAAGGTCGTATCAGGAACCACTTGTGCCAGCACACGATCGCTCACGCTGGCAAAGCCAAGCAGCATGATGTGCCAGCCCAGTGCGTGACATGAAGCAAGTAACCGCGATCGTTCAGCCATCACCCAATTCACCTCACGCATGTAACGATGCCTATGATCCTACTAGGAAGTATGAGCCATACCTAGAAAGACCACGCTAAATCACTGTGTTCATGACTAAGGCGTAAAATACCTCTCAATGAGATGCTTCTTGCTGTAAGAGTGAAAAAAGAATGGAAACCCTCCTCGGCAAGACCGCCTCAACAAGACCAGCGCTTTTAGTAGAGCTTGTCATGCGAACCCTGTAGTTTTGTGAAAAAGTGTGTTGCTTTTGCTGTACTTAGATCGGCCGTGCTGTCGTACTTGAAAGGGTGACCATCTTTCCGGATGGCGTAGTACCCCTGTTAGCGGCATGGAGCGATCGCCACAGAGACTCGTCTTGCCCATCGTGCTTCGTTTGACGGCTGGTCGTCTAAAGGCCATAATCTAACGTTCCGCTTTGTGCTGCTATGTTCGTGACCCATGCGCTGCTTCAAACCATTTCGTTACGCTCTGTTTTTTGGCAGTCTCATTCTGTGCCTTTGCTTCGGACAGCTTGCTTTTGATGGCAATGCGTTTACTAACAGAGCTGAAGCCGTTGATGCGACTCAACTAACCCAGCAAGGATGGGAGCAGTACCAGAGTGGTGATGTGCAGGGCGCGATCGCCCGCTGGCAAGCGGCTTTGAGCCTCACGGCTGATCATCCCTCAGAAAGCAGGGCGACCATCTTGAAGTCTCTTGTGCGCGCTGAACAGCAAATGGGTGCGGCTGATCGGGCGATCGCGCATCTGACACAGCTTATTGCCTACTACCGCCAAACAGGTAACCCGCTGCAAGTCGGTAGGATGCTGACAGAGCAGGCTCAGGCATACAGTGGTTTGGGACAGCAGCGTCGGGCGATCGCGCTCCTGTGTGGTGAGGTTGACCGTCCGTGTGTGACCGACAGCGCGATTACGATCGCCCGCCGTCATACCGACGCTAGCGGTGAAATTGCAGCGTTAGGTAGTCTGGGCAACGCTTACCGTTTGCGTGGAGACTACGATCGTGCCCTCCAGACTCTCACTAGCGCGCTGACGCTGGCAGAGCAGACGAACAGCCAACCGCATACACTCGCAGCACTGAATGGATTAGGCAATACTTACATCAGTCTTGCAGAACGAGACGATCGTCGTCGCCAGTATGCTCAGCAGTCTGCCGATGAGCCAGAAGCGCAACTCTTGGCTCAAAGCGTGAACCGCTACGATAGCAAGGCGATTGAGTACTTTGAAGCCAGTCTGCGGAGTGCTCGTGCCCAGAATGACAGCCAGAATGAACTGCGATCGCTGCTCAATTTAGTGGTGCCGCTACAGCGTCGTCAAGTGGAGGAGGCAGGAGACAGGAACCGACGGCATAAAGTCGTTGGTTTGACCGCTTTGACACCCGTTACCGCCCTCCAGCAGGCTCAATTGCTTCTAGAACGATTGCCTGCTTCTCGTGCAAAGGCATATGCGGTGATCCGACTGGCAACCTTAAACCAATGGGCCACGGGGCAAGCGGCGATCGAGCCAGCGACCCACTGCTCTGGGTCTGAGGCACCGTTGCCAGCGATCGCCCTTCTGCAACAGGCGATTGCGATCGCTCAAGACATTCATGACTCGCAGTCAGAAGCCTTTGCCCTGGGACGCTTAGGGCATGTATACGAATGCCGCCAACAGTATGGACAGGCGCTAACCTTAACCCAACAGGCGCAACTCTTAGCCGCGAACGATGACAGTCGCTATCTATGGGAGTGGCAGTCGGGTCGCATTTTACGAGCACAGGAAAACATGCCGTCCGCGATCGCCGCCTACAGCCTTGCGGTAAAAACGCTGCAAACGCTGCGAGGCGAGTTGGCGATCGCCAGCCGCGATTTTCAGTTTGACTTCCGCGATACGGTAGAACCCGTCTACCGAGAACTCACCGCACTGTACTTAGAACAAGCCACCCGCCGTCAAACGCAGGCACAGCGACCGTTAGAAAGCAAAAATAAGGGTGAGAATGCCCCGGTACTTGCGTCTGTAAACACGATCGAGTCGGCGCTGGAAACCATCGACAAACTGCGTCTAGCAGAACTACAAAATTACCTGGGTGAAGATTGTACGCTCAGCGCGATCGCCAAACCCGTGACGGTGGTTGACCCAAAAACTGCCGTGCTTAGCTCAATCATCCTCGGCGATCGCGTCGCGGTGCTGCTGACGCTCTCCCTCCCAAACCGACAGGTTCGCTCTCAGGTACGGTGGTTGCCTGCCGACGCTGGAACCGTAAGAGCCACTATCAATGAGTTACGTCGCCGCTTAGAAAAACGCTCTGACCTGGCAAACACGTATCAGGAACCAGCGCAGCAGCTTTACGACTGGTTAATCCGACCGTTTGCCCAAGACTTGAGAACGGCTCAGATCGAAACGCTAGTGTTTATTCAAGATGGCATTTTACGCAGCATTCCGATGGCAGCACTGCACGACGGCAACCGATTTCTAGTGGAGCAGTACGCGATCGCCAGCACACTCAGCCTGACATTGGTCGATCCAACACCGATCGATCGTACGGCGCTTCGCGTCTTAGGGTTTGGCTTAACCAAGCCCTCTGTCGTGGAAGGTCCGACATTCTTTGCTCCACTCGGCTACGTCAAAGCAGAAATTGACAGCATTCAAGCCGCCATGCCTGGCAGTAAAGGCTTACTTGATGATGCTTTCACCCTCGATCGCTTGCAGCAAGAGCTAACGCAAAACGTCTATCCGATCGTGCATCTAGCCACTCACGGTAGATTTGGCATTGATGCACGGGATACGTTTTTGGTCACGGGTAGGAGGGGAGGAGAGGGGAGAAAAGAGAAGGGAGAGGGGAACGGAGAAGGCACCTCATCTCACTCAGCGCTTGCAACGCAACCTTACAATGAAAAGCTGACGATGAATGCGCTTTACCAGATGCTCCGTTCGCAGCAGGGGAAGGTGCTAGAGTTGCTGACCTTGACAGCCTGTGAAACCGCTGTGGGGAGCGATCGCGATGCGCTCGGTGTTGCAGGCATTTCGCTTCAGGCAGGGGCGCGGAGTACCGTTGCCTCGCTTTGGCAGGTCGATGACAAAGCAACCGCTCAACTGATTACCCACTTCTATCAAGCGCTGAAACAGGGCATGAGTCGTGCCAAGGCGCTGCAAACGGCGCAAAAGACCTGGCTGCAAGCACACAGGGGCGATCGGCACCATCCTGGCTACTGGGCAGCGTTGATTCTAGTTGGCAATTGGCTCTGAACGATTGAAAGGGATCAGTCCTCATCTTTCTCGGTTAAACCTGGCGAATGGAATTCGCGACTAGAGAAACAAAGCCTGCCTCCGCAGACTACAGCTATGACTAGAAACTCTTCAACCTGCGTCGGCAGATTTTACCTCTTTAATTGCGGTTTCAACCGCTAATAACCGAGAAGAGAAAATTCGCGGCTAGAAAACATTAGACTTCCTGCCTGAATAGTCGTGGTATGCCCGTTTGCTTTCGCAAACTGCCGTTTGCGAAAGCAAATTGCCACTTTGCTGATTCAATCAGTAGGAGCGGTCAAGCGATCGCCTGTCTAGACGCGGCGCTTGCAGTGCTCGATCCAGTCTTACAGGTCAAGTGGGCTGCTTACCCCTCTGCCTCCTCGATTGAGCACATGGGTATAAATCATTGTTGTCTTCACATCTTTGTGCCCAAGTAACTCCTGCACTGTGCGAATGTCATAGCCATCTTGCAGCAGATGGGTGGCAAAACTATGGCGAAAGGTATGACAACTAACCCGCTTTTGCACTTTTGCTAGAGACACTGCTTGTTTAAGGATTTTCTGAACACCGGACGGGTGTAAATGATAGCGACCGATTTGCCCACTGCGGGAATCGAGGCATCGGCTTTTGGCAGGAAAGACAAATTGCCATATCCACTGACGACTGGCGTTGGGGTACTTACGATCTAGTGCATAGGGGAGCATGACAGCTCCATAGCCCAGTTTCAAATCCATCTCGTGCCAACGCTGGACAGTTTTTAAATGTTGCGTTAAGGGTTCAGTCAGTGCGTCTGGTAATGGCGTAACTCGGCTTTCTCGTCCTTTGGTATCACGCCCAATGATTTGATGCTGAGCAAAATCCAGATCTTTAACTCGAAGGTTCAAGCCTTCCCGAAGTCTCAACCCACTACCATAAAGAATCTGGGCGACGAGCTTGGCAATCCCGTTCATCTGGTTGAGTACAGAAAGCGTTTCTTCGCGTGATAGCACAGTGGGCACATAGCGAGTCGTTCTTGCCCGCATAGCATCTAGATTCCAGTCTGTATCCACTTGATAAACTTCACGATAAAGAAAGATCAAGGCACTAAACGCTTGATTCTGAGTCGATGCTGCAACGTGTTTATGAACTGCGAGGTGTGTCAGGAACGCTTCGACGGCTTCAGCACCCAAATTGCGCGGCGGTGCCATATTGTGAAAACGGATAAACTCTCTAATCCAATGGATATAACTCTTTTCAGTCTCATAGGAGTAATGACGGCGGCGAAATTCTTCGTGCAGGCGATCGAATAGTTTCGGTGGCTTTGACATGGAGCAGGGCTACGTATAGCGTGTATTAAATAGTACAAAAATACCACGACATAATTCTGAAAATATCCGTATCTCTTCTTGGTAATGTTCCACAACAGGGATATCATGCGAAAAAAGTCCTGGTAATACCCGGAGGAGGGTAAATATCCCGAAAAAATTCCTGATAATGGTCGATTTAGGCATTACTCAGAAAAAATTCTATATAACAAATTGTTAGCCGCCTAGTCCCCGGTTAGGGTACGGTCGAAAGCCCATCTGTTGGAGCTTGAAGTGCGATCATTCGCCTGTGGTAGCGCAACAAATTTGTATTGACGCCTTAATCAAAGTGAAACTCTCATTAAACTGAAAGACTATGACTATAAAAATTGAGCTATAAGGACAGAGTTTATCGCCCAATCTTTTTTATACCTTGGTAAGAATCTCCCTCGCTAGATCTACG
>JACMKO010000595.1 GCA_014380065.1 Leptolyngbya sp. ES-bin-22
ATTCGCAGCAGCAAACCTGCCACAATGAACCCAAGCTGAAGTCCAAGGCTGAGCAGTCCTGGTAAAAAGGCAGGGGCACCCGTAAGACCGACCTCTGCCTGGTAGAAGGCAGTCAAACACACCAGCCCAGTAGCGAAGCTTCTCAAGAAGTGGCGTGTTTCACGATCGCCCGACGATCGCAACCCTGGATCGACTTGCGCGAGGTAGAGCAATGATGCGCTTAACAACGCCGCATACCACAGCGGTTCTGTTGTCCCTAGCGCATCGAGCCATCGCACCACTGCCCAATCTGCCAACAGTACGCTGAGGTAACTGAGGCGCACCTGTCGTTCTGCTTTTGCTAACCAGGCGTAGAACGCTGCCACAATCAGCAAGCCTTGAATGGCGATCGAGCTAATAGTCAGCACAGCCGCCATGATGGGGAGTATAGCTGCCGATCGCTCCCACGGTTTGCGCTGCCACCCCCATCGTCGCCAGGGTAACCGATACAGCATGAAAGCAAGTCCTGCCGCGATCGTGCCTCCCCAAGTGAGCAACATAGCCTCAGGAAGCAACTGGTGAAGGTGATGGGCGATCGTAGCGATCGCTTCAACAATGCCTGCGTATGTCCAGACGGGGAATGGGGAGTAGGGAGTGGGGAGTGGGGGAGAAGTAGATTCCCGTGCTTCCGCCTCTCTACGTCCTGACTCCTGGCTTCTGACTTCTGTCTTCTGGCTTCTCTCCCTTGCCACCGCTCATTCCCCATCGCTAACGCATATGCTGCAAGAGTCGCCGCAATGCCTGTCCACAGCCATTCACCAGAGCGACTTAGGGAACTGACAAGGGCAAGTGGCATGAGCGCACTGCCCAAACCCCAATGCAGATGCGCGATCGCTGCCACTGCTTGAGCTGAAAGCCGCAGATAAGAAATCAGCCAGCGTTGCAGGAGCCGTACAACAATGGCGATCGCTGCTGCCAGTCCTGCCATGAGTACCAACCCATCACCCGCCTCACCTCCTTTTGCCTGCGAAAGCTGGTAGATGAGGAGTTCGTAGGCAGCGATCGATCCACCTAAAACCGACAGATAAACCAACGGCTTAAACGGTTGTCGCCGTCCCACACCAATCCCGACAAACACTGCTGCTAGTGTGTAAAGACCAGTCGTAGCTGTAAAAGAACGGTGCTGGAGAAACAGCCCGACAAGGGCGTAGAGGAGAGGAATGAGGTGCCAACTGGAAAGGATAAAGGATGAAGGATAAAGGCTGTAGCTTGCTTCCGCGCTGCGGTGGGATGAGGGATGAGGTGGTTCTGTCACCAGAGTATGACGTTCGATCGCTTGACTTCCCACTCCCCACTCCCCATTCCCTACTCCCCGCTTAACGATCCACCAGTCCCCAAGCAGTTGCATTCCCAGACCAAGGGCAAGATTGGCGATCGCCACCGCATCCAGCGATCGCCCCGTGAGAGAGACAATGCCTGTGATGATGAGTTCCAGGCTCCAGGCGATCGCGTAAAAACCTGTATTCTGAGGACGTTGCCAGGTGCGGTAGCTGGCGGCGCTGAAGAGAATCCCCGCAGCCGATACATACTGCCAGTGGGGTGAATCAAGCTGAATGTAGACAACGAGATGACAGAGCGTCAGGACGGTCAAGGTCACGACAGCGAGGGCGATCGCCCAGCCATCGGTTGCTTGTCGGTAAAGGATTGCCAGTGCCGTGTCGCGTCGTCTTAACCAGCCCCACAGCAGCCAGAGAAGGAGAAGGGCGATCGCCAGCAGATTGACGCTTAGCCCAACCGTGAGTGAGTCCGTAAACATTTCCCAAACGGCATCGGCAGCAAACGCCAGCCCAAAGCCAACCGTGATAACGGCTGTAAGCGACTGCCGCAACTGATGCGTATTGATGAACATCAACACGACCGCCACCCCTAAACCCATCAATCGCTCAGGCGCAGAATCGAACAAAAGTACTTGCACTAAAAATAGGGCAATCACGCTCAGTTCACTAGCCAATCGGCGCTGTGGTAAGCGTCTGCGGCTACCCAGCACCGTTAACGCGATGGGTACAACTAACCACATGCTGCCCCATGTCGTCTCATCCCTGAAGGTGCGGCTCAAAAGCCCCCCAATCGTCCACTCAGGCAGCAGACTGTTAGACAAGAGCAAATAACTGGTAGCAGCAAGAATGAGACCAGCGTGCCATGCGCTTTGTTGCCAGGTTTGGACTGGGAGGGCGGGAGAAGGGATGTCAAGTGTCGGCGGTTGGGTAGCGGGAGGAATATGTCGAGGTGCGGAGGGAAGCGGTAGGATGGCGCTGAGTAACCATTCGGCGATCGTGCCAATGAGTAAAACTACTGCCCAGGTGTTCTGAGCGAGGCTGGGGAACCACAGATTGATAAGAGATGCGATCGCTGCCAATCCAGTGCCGTGCGCCAGGTAAATCAGGGCGGCTTCAGGACGAGTGCGTTTTTGCAGAACGGCTGTCAGCGTAACCGTAGAAAGCACGAGGTTGAGCGATCGCATCCACCCATTGCCGATGCTGACTGCCGTCAGGACAACGCCCAATCCCAACGCCAGCCATTCTGCCTGTTGTGCCAGGTCTGGTCGCTGCCAGCGACGCAGCCGCCCTGCAAACCACACCGTCAGTAGCAGATAAGGGAAGAACCACAGACTCAGTAGTGCAACTGGCATTGCCTCTCGTCCTGTCAAGCCGAGGCTTGTCTCAATGAGACGCTGCTGCCAAGCCTGAGGCACGGCACGCCATACCAGCCAACCCATTTGCAGCCCGACTAGCCAGCCTGCGGTGAGATACTGCACCTGCCCCGATCGCCGCAGGTAGTCTGCTAGTAACCATAAACTCAAGCCACTGATCGCGATCGCTTGCCAAGGTGGAGTCACTGTCACCGCAATGAGCCAGCCCGTCAGCAGTAGCCCGGTTCCACCCTGTTGCCAACTAATGCGACTGGCATCCCGCCGCCCCAACCAACACAACAACCAGCCGCAGATTCCTACTGCTAAGCCAAGCCGATTGATGGGTACGCCTGCTGCTAGAACGGCACGGGCGATGAGTAGAAGTGTGGCGATCGCGATCGTGATGGTGGAGAGGGCGAGGAGTGAGGAGTGAGGAGCGAGGGGTGAGGGGTGAAGTTCAGAGTTATGGGTTATGAGTTCGGAATTTTGAATTGTTCCCTCTGCCTCCTCTCCCTCCTGACTCCCGACTCCCGACTCTCGACTCTCGACTCCCCACTCCCTATCCTCATAAACCAGCGCGATCGTTGCCCCAATCGTCCCCACATACGTCGCGACCAGTGGAAAGCCCGTCCAGCCCCAGCCCCAGTGCAGCCAACTCAACGCGATCGCCGTCCCTAACGGAAGCAAGACCCTTTTCCCGACTCCCTTTTCCCGACTCCCTTTTCCCGACTCCCCATTCCCCACCTCCGGTTTCAGCAACTGCACCTTGATGCCAGTCAAAACGATCGCGGCGATCGCTGCCATCACCCAGCCTAGCCCGGACTGCCACAAGCGGAACCCATCCATCATCCAGAAGTTGACAGGGATGATCAGCAATGTGGCAATCTGGAGCATTCGTGCCGTCAAGCGCAGGCTTTGTTGCCGTCCTGTCCAAACGCTGGCAGCCCAAAACGCCAGCGTGTAAGCAAACAAGATTCCGTATTGCCCGACTGCGGAGAAATTTCGCCACTGGGTTGCCGCCAGCACTCCCGACGACACCACCACCATGAACACGCCCAGAAATAGCAGCCAAATGACGCTGACTTCTGCCATAAAGGACTGAATGCCACGTGCGATCGGACTAGGAGGAAGCTCAACAGTTGAACCTGCCCCCACCGGCACACGCGCTTCCTCACTCGCAAAATCACTGGCGACCACAACATCATCGTCACGCGATCGTGCTGGTGCCTCAGATAGCAGACAGCTAAGATGCTCAGCACAAAGTTGCCGCACACTTTCATCCGATAGCAGCCCCAAACGCAGCCAAACGTCTAAGCCTTCCAGAAGCGCAGGATGCCCCGATCTGACAACCAGTTCAAAAATAATGGAGCGATCGGGAGGAGAAACCATTGCTGATTCAGGGTTGGTTAAGTGGTTGAGTTGTTAGACTAAGCTCTTAAGACAGGCTAATCAAAAGCTCGCGAATAAAATCAAATATTCTCTAGTTATCTTTACAAATGGATGACACTAATGACGCAGTTGAGTTTCTGGAATTGTCTCAGTCTTGGGTCACTCATATTATCCACCCTGACTTTTTTACTACTCTTGCTTTCAGAGCACAGCTACTGGCTAATGCGCCTCTTTTTTGCTACGGCTGTTCCAGTAGCCGCTTCAATAATGCTGATAGCACTCATAGCTATCATTACAACCGTCTTAACAGCCATACTCAAGCTTCGCTGGCAGATGAAGACAACCTGGATAATTCTTTTATGGATGTCTATATTTGCATTGTCTAGTTTTAGTTTCTTAGGTGCATTTTTCACAGAATATAAAATCACTGCTAACGCTAGTTTTAATCATCAAAAATACTATTTAATCAAATTTTTGTACGTTGATGCCTATTCCTATAAGCTGTATCATTGCGAACCACTTAGTTTATTTTGCAGTCGATCTTCGAGTTACATTGGGATTCCCTACCAGAATGATCCTATTTCCCTTCACTACAACCCTAAAACGCAAAAAGTTTACATTCAAAACGCTAGTCAGATCATTCCCATACCGGATTAACCAGCTTTGGGCTTCTTTACATGACTTCAGAGCCGTTTGTGTCTATTCCCGATCGCCGAAATGAATCTTCTCAGTGTCCATACTTAAGCATCAGATCTGCCCTTACAGATAGTTTCTGTAGTCACACCCTAATTTAATTGGCGCATTTTCATCGTTGCTGCTGCACCCACTGGCGGAAGTTGATTTCGGTAGACACTTCATCCAATAACGCGGCTTCCAGAAATTGGTACAAAGCTGTTTTTTCAACCAGAGGAAAGGTAGGCGAACGATCGCGCTCCACATAGGCACCATTCACCAGGCTCAGAATCTTCCACTCCTGCCCATTGAACCGCCAAAACTCCGGTACACCCATACTGGCATAAAGTCGATTTTTGTTAATGTCGGTGTGGGTAATGTCTACTTCAACGACTAAATCTGGGGCAGGATCATGCTCTAAATTGATTTCATGACTAGCAACCAGCGCGTAATTTTGGATGTAGTAACCGTTATCTGGCTCGGCACTTTTGAGTAAGTCTTCGCGATCGAGCGTCGTTGACCCCATCGTTTTAATTTTCATGCCCAGTTCTACCACCAGAATGCGGATAAAGCGTTCGATTAGCCGTGCAAAACGCTCGTGACGTTCAAGTGACGTGGTAATTTCCAATACTCCGTCGTCGTAGATGAAGCGGGCACGGGTGCGCTCAGTCAGCAACTGCTGGATTTGCTTAAACGACTGCCAATCGAGATCGCGAAAGGTAATTCGCTTTTCACCGATCGGCTTGGGGGGAGA
>JACMKO010000596.1 GCA_014380065.1 Leptolyngbya sp. ES-bin-22
CCAAAGGCTTTACGCCCGCATGGGTAACGCGATCGCTTTTCCGATCTGCCGGAACGGCTTTACCCATCCTACATTTAAGCCAAATCACCGACTTGCCTGTATGCCTGCACCCTGCAAAGCAATCACCTCCAACTGCTTTAACGAAGCAGCAAAGAGGTTGCACCGCTATCGTAAATTTGAATGCGTCCGTAGCCCAAAAACTGCCCAAAGGCTTGCTCTCCGGGTGGGAATGCCGTCACACCGTACAGATACGCACCGCCAGCATCCGGGTTACGGTTGGCGTAAAGTCCGATCGTCACCGTTTTACCCGCTGCGATCGCTGGGTCAAAGGTAATCGTGATCGCTTGCGTCTTTGAATCTTGAGTCACTGTTTGAAGCGGTAGTTTTGTGCCTTCTCGCTCGAACGTACCCTCAAACGCCTCTGTTTGTTTGACATCAAACTGCACGCGATCGGGTGCTTCTTGAGGTGAAATGACTAACTTTTGCAGTGGCTCGCCCGCATTGGCGGGTAGCGTCAGCGTGAAATAGTACGTTGATCCCCAAAAACGGGTTGACTTCTGAGTTGCGACTGCGCCCTCTAAACGCGGCGGTTGCACAAAGTAAGTTGTGCCGTTTGATAATTTCACGGCTTGCGCCGAAACTCCTACTAGCCCAACCATGCTTAGAGAGAGCGCTAGTGCTGTTGCCGATCGAGAGCGCCAATTCATACTGTAGTTCCTATAGTTTATGGCTCTGTTCTAGCAGATTGCAATGAGACTTGCCGTCCTACTTTTTGGTGAGGCGATCGTGGGTAACAGCACTAAAAAAGCCAGAGCGAACCCTGGCTTTTCTGCAATCCGTTAGACAGTTAGCGATCGACCGAACCCATCACCACGTCAACGCTGCCCAAAATTGCGAAGATATCCGCAACCTTATTGCCTCGTACCAGGCTAGGCAACACTTGCAGGTTATTAAAATCACCGGGACGAATTTTCCAGCGCCAAGGGAAAACATTGTCGTTGCCGATGATAAAGATCCCCATTTCGCCGCGACCCGCTTCCAGGCGGACATAATGTTCGCCTTTAGGAATTTTGAACGTGGGCGCAATCTTTTTACCAATGTACTGGTAGTCAAAGCCGTTCCATTCTGACTTAGGACCTGCTTCCATGCGTTTTGCCTCCAGGTCCTCAAACGGGCCACCAGGAAGACCCGCGATCGCCTGCTGAATGATCTTCACCGATTCACGCATTTCTGCCATCCGCACCGTGTAGCGCGCTAGACAATCGCCTTCTGTTGCCCAAGCAACCTTCCAGTCAAAGTCGTCGTAGCATTCGTAGTGGTCTACCTTCCGCAAATCCCACTGCACGCCAGAAGCACGGAGCATGGGACCCGAACAGCCCCAGTTAATCGCTTCTTCGCGAGTCAAAACGCCGACACCTTCCAGACGACGGCGAAAAATGGGGTTATTGGTGATCAGTTTTTCGTACTCATCAATCACAGGCATGAAGTATGTGCAGAAATCAGAGCACTTATCGACCCAGCCGTACGGCACATCGACAGCAACCCCGCCGATGCGAAAATAGTTGTGGTTGATCATGCGATAGCCTGTAGCAGCTTCGTACAGGTCAAGAATCATCTCGCGATCGCGCAGCGTGTAAAAGAATGGCGTTTGCGCTCCCAGGTCAGCCACAAAGGGACCCAACCACAACAGATGGTTCACCACCCGTGCCAGTTCCAGCATGATCACACGAATGTAGCTAGCGCGTTTGGGCACTGGCACGTCCGCTAATTTTTCTACCGCGTTGACGGTGATGGCTTCGTTGAACATGCCGCCATAATAGTCCCAACGACTGGTGTAGGGGATGTACATGATATTCGTACGATTTTCGGCGATTTTCTCCATGCCTCGATGCAGGTAGCCTAGTACAGGCTCACAGTCGATGACATTTTCACCATCCAGCGTTACAACCAGGCGAAAGCAGCCGTGGGTAGAGGGATGGTGAGGACCCATGTTAATCACCATGGGTTCTGTCTTCGTCTCGATCATTGTCATAGATGAACAGTCTCCCTCTGAGCGGTTGGATTGGTTTTTAGTGTTTAGCTGTTGGTTGTTAGTGAAGAGGTGTCTAGCAACTAACAACTAATAACTCATGCTGGTTCTTTTAGATTATACGGACTGTTCGCATGGAGCGGGTGATGAAGCTGACGACGATCGCATCAAGCTTTGGCAGGAAAACGATAGAGTAGGGTCGATCGCTCTTTAAATTGGGCTGACGTAAACCTCGGAGGTTTCAACCAAAAATTACACCTCATGACCAATCTCGACGCTTAAACCTCCGAGGTTTTGGCAAGATGCGTAAGTCCTATTCAGTTCTGTGGCATGGCACCTGTACAAGACTCAACTTACGATGCCCCCGACTTGCCTGGTCGATCTCTAGAAACGGCATTTGCGCATATTCCTGTCTTGAGCCGCGAGGTGCTGGAAGGGTTAGCGGTACGACCGGGCGGACATTATCTAGATGCAACGGTGGGTGGCGGTGGGCACAGTGCGCTGATTCTGGCTGCTGCACCAGATGTACAGGTGACCGCGATCGACCAGGATGAGCAGGCGATCGCAGCCGCCCAAGCGAGACTAGCTGAGTTCAATGGACGTGTTCGGTTTCAAAACACAAACTTTGCCGCCTTTCAACCGGGCGACCAGAAATTCGACGGCATTCTGGCCGATCTGGGCGTGAGTTCGGCGCAATTTGACATCCCCGATCGTGGCTTTAGTTTTCGCCATGCTGCCCCGCTCGATATGCGGATGAACCAACAGCAAGATCTTACAGCCGCCGACATCATTAACCACTGGGAAGAAGTGAAGCTAGCCGATATCTTCTACACCTATGGCGAAGAACGGCTTTCGCGCCGGATTGCCCGCCGCATTGTCGATCGACGCCCCTTTGAGACGACAACGGCACTAGCAGAGGCGATCGCCTACTCCGTGCCCAAGTCTTACCGCTACGGGCGCATTCATCCTGCTACCCGCGTCTTTCAGGCGTTAAGAATTGCCGTCAATCAAGAACTGACCGTGCTGGAAACGTTCATCGATCGTGCCCCTCACTGGCTCAAACCAGACGGTAAAATCGCCATTGTCAGCTTCCACAGTCTCGAAGACCGCATCGTCAAACATCGCTTTCGTGAGTCGGAATTACTCAAGGTGCTGACCAAAAAGCCAATTCTGCCCCAAGACGATGAGGTGGCGGAGAATGTGAGAGCGCGATCGGCTAAGTTGCGGATTGCGGAGAGGGTGAGGGGTGAGGAGTGAGAAGTGAGGAGTTTTGAGTTTTGAGTTTTGAGTTGCAGGAGAGGAATGAGGAGTCAGAAGGCAGAAGTGAGATACGAGTTTTCTAGCCTTAATCTTGACCTTCCAACCTCCAAGCTCGATCCTCTGACTCCCAAGCTTGATCCTCTGACCTCCAGGCTCCACTTTCCGAGTTCCAAGCTCAATCTTTCGAGTTCCAAGCTCAATCTTCCGAGTTCCAAGCTCCACCTTCCGAGTTCCAAGCTCAAAACTCAAAACTCAAAACTCAAAACTTCCCTCTCTCCATGTCAAACCAAACGATCGGACTCAACGACCAACTTTACAACTACTTGCAGTCCGTCTCCTTGCGAGAACCAGAAATCCTCACCCAGCTACGGCAAGAAACAGCGCAGCATTCCATGAGCCGGATGCAGATTTCGCCAGAACAAGGGCAGTTGATGGCGCTGCTGGTGCAGTTGATGGGCGCGAAGAAAACGCTGGAAGTGGGCGTGTTTACAGGCTACAGCTCGTTAGTGGTTGCGCTGGCATTGCCAACCGATGGCAAAGTCGTTGCCTGCGATGTGAGTGAAGAGTACACAGCGATCGCCCGTCGCTATTGGCAGCAAGCCGGGGTTGACGACAAAATCGACCTCCACATTGCCCCCGCGCTGGAAACGTTAGATCAGCTACTGGCAACAGGACAGGCAGGCACGTTTGACTTTGCGTTTATTGATGCGGACAAAAGCAACTACGACGGCTACTATGAGCGATCGCTTCAACTCGTGCGATCGGGCGGATTGGTGGCGATCGATAACGTTCTCTGGTATGGGCGGGTAGCTGATCCCCAGGTGCAAGACAACAGTACTAAAAGCATCCGTGCCTTTAACCAGAAGTTGCATGAAGATGCGCGGGTGAGCATTAGCATGGTGCCGATCGGCGATGGTCTCACTCTAGCGAGAAAGCTTTAAGGGAGAAGTCAAAGATCCCCGTTTTCTTATAGCGCTTGCTTCGGGACATCTGCTCACCCTGTCAGAAATCAGGGATCTGAGAGTAGCGGCACACAAAACTCAAAACTCAACTTCCCCTACGCGCCTGCTCTCGTCGTGCTTCTTGTCGTGCCCGTTTTTCTTCGGTCAGGCGATCGATACAGTAAGGGCAGGAAATACCGTCTTCGTAATGGAGAGAGGCTTTATCGGCAGCAGAAAGAGGATGTCCACAAGCGCGGCACAGATCATAAGTTCCGGCTTCTAGACCGTGCTGAACGGCAACCCGCTGATCGAAGACAAAGCATTCGCCTTCCCATAAGCTTTCGTCTGGGGGAATTTCCTCCAGGTACTTCAGAATGCCACCTTTGAGGTGATAGACTTCCTCGAATCCTTGCGCCAGCATGAACGCAGACGCTTTTTCACAGCGGATACCACCCGTGCAAAAGAGGGCGACTTTCTTGTGCTGAGCCGGATTGAGGTGGGTGCGGACGTACTCTGGAAACTGGCGAAACGATCGCGTCTGGGGATTCTCTGCCCCCTGAAAGCTGCCAATGCTGACTTCGTAACCATTGCGGGTGTCAATCACAGTCACGTTGGGATCGGCAAGCACCGCATTCCAGTCTTTGGGGTCAATATAAGTGCCAACTTGAGTATTTGGATCGGCTTCGGGAACGCCGATCGTCACGATTTCTGACTTGAGGCGCACCTTCATACGATCGAACGGCTGTGCGTCTGCAACCGATTCTTTGTGTTCCAGATCCACAAGACGGGGATCAGCACGTAGAAAGGATAGGACAGCATCGATCGCCTCACGAGAGCCTGCGATCGTGCCATTAATCCCTTCTTCTGCCAGCAAGATGGTGCCCTTCACGCCTTGTAACCGACACTGCGATAGCAGCAGGGGCTGTTTTTCGGCAGCATCTGGTAGTTTGACAAATTTGTAAAGTGTCGCAACAACGAGCGTCATGGTTCCATCAACCGCTTTGCAGCAATCATCGTGCAGCAAACTCTGCGTGTGCCGTTTTCTCTTAGCCTCAGATTACAGGCAAGCAGAGACTATAAGAAAACGGACGTTAAGAAAGTAGAGATCTGGCTTATGACAGGGAATCTTTAAGCCAGTCTTAGATATTCTAGTGAAGACGATCGCGTTCTGTAGCCGCTAAAACTTAGATTGGTTACTTAATCGAACTATAGAAACCATAGATGCACCTTGTCGAGGGATTGCGTTTTGTTGAGGCGAACCTGATGGAGCAACAGCGCTTCTCCGGCTCCCAGATGACACTGCTTGATCTGCCGCCAGCCGTACTCCGGTTGCCAAAACCAGAAATTGCCTTTGACTCGAATCCGATACTGCCAAGGCAACTCGGCTCGGACATAGCGCATCAAGTCCACATCCAAAAAGCCCCGATCTGCGAGCAAGACCACCTTCACCCCCGATGGCAGTAAACCTGCGACCCGCTTCAACAAGTCGCGATAGACCCCTAGCTTCACACTATAACTGTTGTGCCGGATCACCCGCCAGCCAACCGGCACGGCACGACCCCGGTAGACCACCGAGACTCGGATTATGCAGTATAAATCCCACAAGCCACTCGTATCGAGACTCAGATACAACGAAGTGTCGCGCCAGTCACGCAGCACCGCTCCAATCAGCGGACTATAGAGCCGCGCGACATTGATGCGACTGTTGTGCAGCCACCGCCCGCAGCGACGCTGGGTACTTTGAGCCTATTGAGCCTTCGTTTCGACGCAGCTAATCCAGTGCGTCAAATTCACCCGCCCTTCTGCCAAAAGACCAATCAACATCCACACCAACACGCCTAAGTGTCGTACATCGCCCACTCTGATTGACCAGCAAACTCCAATCATGGATGATAAAGACGAGAGGCATACGTGATTTTCATGATTGCCCTTCTGTTGCTTTTTTGACTAACAACAGAATACGCCTCTTTCCTCTGCTGATCCCCCTCAAACGCCCTTTAGATCATATTCTCAGTCTCCTAACCAAAAGATTTGTCAGTCAACCAGGAGGAGAAGATGAAATTGCCTTTCGAGCGCTTGAGATTTTAGACGACCCAAATCGAGAGTTTGTGAAACTGGAAGTTTTGCCTAAACCAATTCATGGCAAACGACAGGATGAGGTAGATTTTTACGAGACATTCTTCAAGCAGGTAGCTTATTGGGCGCAACCGCTAGATGAAGTGTTTGATGTAGGACTGCAACAGGCTAAACGTCACGGCTTGTCAGCAGTCGATGCTCTTCATGTAGCGGCGGCTCTAATCACTAGAGCAGATGATCTTATAACAACAGAAAAAGCTGCAAAACCTATTGTTTGCCGAGTAACAAGTATTCAAGTAATCTCGATTGAATAAGCTCTATCTCTATAGTTCCTGTGGGGTTACTTCGTTGCGACAACCGCCAGATTCCAGGCAAACCGTTTCATGAAGGGCAACGTTTTCAGCGTTCGGTCAACATTTTCGAGTCGTTGATAGGTGGGTCTCAGACGATCGTGTTCCAGAATAATCTTTTTCCAGTAGCGCTCCTCATTAGGATTCACTTTTTCAATCAGGTAGAAGCGCAGGAAAATCCAGAGCGTCGCTAACCAGAACGTATCGTAGTGGGTTTCGGCGAAGCGCGATCGCACGAAATCAACAATCGTAATATCTAGCGGCGTTTCATCTTCTGTCCGCACCTCTGTCGCAATGCGCCGATAGACGTTAATGACCGGATTATGCTTCAGCGGGTCCCAAAAGCAGGCTTTACCACAAGGTTTCAAGACACGATACATTTCTTGAATCGCAAGACGGGGATCAGGAATATGATGCAGCAGGTTTGAGGCGTACACGATGTCAAAGGTGTTGTCGGGGAAGTCGATCGCCATTGCATTCACCACTTTCCCCTCAACTTCAACCTGATTCGCCGCAGCCAACTTCAGCGCCACGTCCACCATGCCTGGTGAATAGTCAGCCGCGACGCACTGTGCCCCTTTTGTTGCAAAGTACACGCTATTCTCGCCTGCCCCACAGCCCAGATCCAGCAGATATTTACCGCGCAAATCGCCCAACTGCTTGAGAATAAAGCGATTTTCAGGTGCAGTACAGGCTTCAAAATAGTCGGCAACGCGAATGCCGTCTACATCAATGACAGCCGCCCATTGGTCATGAAACTGCTGCTCTTTTTGAAGAATTTCGTCTTGCATCATGGTTGATCGTGGCTAAACCGCTGCATCACCATTGTCGCTTGATGCTTGCATTTGTTGTAGGATAGCGGCTCGAATTTTGGCATTAAAATCAGGATCGTCTACGGTTGTAATAATGTTGTGTGGTCGATCGCTCAATCGATCCAGATACGCTCGAAGCGCTACCTTGTCTTCATGATGCCGGAGAAAGTATTGTCTCAATTCCTGATCAGACATTGCAGCATAATTGACTTGACTCATCAGAATACCACTCCATTTGGCATAGTC
>JACMKO010000057.1 GCA_014380065.1 Leptolyngbya sp. ES-bin-22
AAAATGTTGATTCGATCAATCTGCGGTATCTAATTGAATGTAAGCGCCCAGATCCAGGAAATCCCGTGACTGTTTCTACTGTTCGTGAGCTATTGGGGGTGAAGGCTGATGACTCAGCAACTAAAGCTCTTCTTGTTACTACCACTGATTTTACAAAAGACGCAAGATCACTCATTGAACGCCATCGCTGGCATCTAGAAGGCAAAATCTATAATGATATTATTGCGTGGATTAACAACTACAATCGCATAAAGGGTATTGAACTGTAGCAAGCGCAACATAACCACCGCGCTGCACCGGAATATCTTAATACGGTCTGTTAAGCTGCAAAAGTTGTCTGCGTCCGGTGAGCGTGACCGTTATTAATAGAAAGACTAAGAGCTTTATTCACTCAAAATTTTAACGATCGCACTCCTCCCAACGATCGTAGTTCAGCCTTTAGTAAGCTGTTGAGCTACGATATGGATGAAGCCGTGACTCAAGGAGTTTCAAGGTGGATGCATCTAGTGCTGGGCAAGCAGAAATTATCCGAACAGAACGCGGACTGACGATCGCAGGCACCCGCATCACGCTCTACGACGTAATGGACTACCTTACGGCTGACTATCCCGCAAAACTGATTCGTGAAAAGCTTTGTCTCACAGAGGCTCAAGTTAATGCTGCGCTCTCTTACATTGAAACTCATCCGGCTGAGGTAGAAGCTGAGTATCAACAAGTGTTGCAGCTTGCAGAGGACGACCGCCAATATTGGGAAGAACGCAATCGAGAACACTTTGCTCGTCTTGCTGCCATACCCGGAACCGGGTCAAGAGGCTATTCGTACTAAACTTCAAGCTTGGCAAGACAGGCTTGAGTCAAAGGTATGAATTTTTTGATCGACTACAACTTGAGAGGATAAGTAGCCTAACTCTGGAGCACGATCGCGGCTGAAGGATGGCTTGAATTGATGCCGATTCGCTTCGTTGGCTTTGAGGAAGTTGGCTTACTTGAAAGCAGTAGCGATCGTTTGGTTTGGCAGTTTGCTCAAAGCAATCAGATGATTATTCTGACAGCAAATCGTAATGTGAAGGGAGATGATTCGTTAGAAACTGAAGTTAGACAATTAACGATCGACAACTCAGTGCAGCAACAGCGTTTGTCTGACGTAGAGCCACTCATTGCAGAAAGGCTGGCTCTGTTACAGCAATTTGTTGACTTGGTACGTCAAAACAAGCTCATGCAGACCGATCGAGACAATATCTCCAAACAAAACTTCCTCTTGCAGCAAAAGATCGAGCCACGGCTGTATGCGATGGATCAGACCGAACGCACTCTGTTAAGACAGCGCACAGACACCACCGATCGCACAGTACAGTAGGCTATAGCAGCGGCTTCAATTGGTTACAGCGTAAGTTTTTGTTTGTTAGGTGGCGTTTCTTCTGCTTCGCCAAGAAATTCGGTCTCGCAAGCAAGCAGAAATCGCGCTACAGAAACAGGCGGAAGCAGTGCATGACCTTTACAACCATGTGCCCCGTGGCTACCACTTACTGGATGCAGACGGTATCTTTATTCGCATCAACGAGACTGAATTGGAGTGGTTGGGCTACACCCGTGATGAGGTGCTTTACAAGAAGACGTTTGCAGAACTAGAGACCGCCCAAAGTGCCTCAGTGTTCCAGGAGAGCTTTCCTAAATTTAAGGAGCAGGGTTGGATCAGTGCTGTCGAGTTTGAACTTATGCGCAAAGATGGCACGCTTTTGCCCGTTAGCTTGAGCGCTACTGGCATCAACGATGCAGAAGGAAATTTTGTGATGAGCCGATCGACGCTGTTCGATATCAGCGAGCGTAAACGCGGCGAAGCCGAACGCAAACAAGTCCAGGCAGCCCTCTAACAAGCAACCGAGCAATTAGAAGCCAGGGTACAGGAACGCAAAGCCGAACTGTCGCCGGTGAATGCCTTACTCCATGATGAGCTGCTCGAACGCAACCTGACAGACGAAGCACCGGTAGAGAGTGAAAAACAACTCCGCACCATCACAGATGCCTTGCCCGTCCTTGTTTCATACGTCGATGCTGACCAGCGCTATCGGTTCAATAACCGAACATACGAGCAATGGAATAGATGCAGCCGTATGGAGATTACAGGACAGCAGATGAAGCAGGTGCTTGGTGAAGAGGCTTATCAGCGCATTCAGCCCTACGTCGAGTCTGCACTAGCAGGACAAATAGTCATCCACAAGAACTCGTGACCTCGTTTCTGCGCCCACGGATTGCAATGCGGTTTTGGAGCAATTGCTTGGCAATTTACAGGCCGCGATCGCTGAAAGCAACGCCGTGATTACCTACGACCCACTACCAACCGTAACCGCTGATGACACCTAGTTGGCTCAGCTCTTGCAAAATCTCATTGGCAATGCCATCAAGTTCTGCCGCGAAGAGAAACCCCAACTGCCACTTTCCTCAGGTAGCCAAGCCAGCGGGCTGTAACTGTGACTCACTGCCAGCGCTTGCCCCTTCCCTACCTGAAAGGTTCGTGCGCGTAGCGTCTGGGCAGCAGGACGGCTCCCTCCAGGCGCATCCTCAGCCAGCCAGGGTTGTGCCTCGGTCGCGAACTTGCTCACCAGCCGCTTTAGCAGCTTGGCACGGGGCAAACGACTCTTGTGAAAGACCGCGTATACACTTGACCATTGACTGCCTTTCTCTACAGAATTAGTCCAAACTAAGTCAGTTGATCTCTCTGTTTTGCCCGATCGAAGCCGATGTGGCTGGGGCATACTGAAGCCGGAGGGCATCCCCCCATCCCTTACGGCATTGGTAGCACCATGATGGTTGAAAACGTTTCGGAATCACGATCGCAGGCAGAGTTTTTTCTGTCTCAGGGCGAGTATGCTCAGGCGATCGAGCTTTATCAACAGCTAATCGAAACACAGCCTGAAGTCAGAGCGCACTACTGGCATCTGGGATTAGCGTCGCTGCTGCTGGGTGATGAGGCAGCAGCGCAGACCACCTGGATGGTGGCGATGATGGAGGGCGAGGCTGAGCAGATTGAGCAATGGTCGGCAGAACTAGCGCAGGTGTTGCGATCGCAGGCAGAACGGCAAGAAGACCTCGCTAACCACAAGCTTGCCTGGGTGCTAAGACAGCATCTGCGGGAAGTGGCACCCCAGGATTTAGCGAACCTGTTGCATCTGGCTCAACGTTCCATTGAATTGGAGCGCTTTGCAGGAGAGGATTGGGTAGAGTGGGGCACGATCGCGCTACTGCGATCAGAAGCCGAAGTGGATCAAGCGTTACTGGTGCAAACGTTGAAAGTGGTTTTGCAGTATGCGCCTGTCGATCCAATCGCCCTGGAGTTTGCTGAAGTTGCCCTCGATCGCGCCGCTGATCCATTGACCGTCGTGCACACGTTGATGCTGACAGCCGTCGCGGCAGCCTATGAACTGAACCGTCCGTCGCTGGCAATTCAGTACGCTCAACTGTGTCTCAAAGCCTATCCTCAAGATTTAGAGATTCTGAGCCATCTATCGACCTTTTATCAAAATGCAGGGCAGTATGAACTGGGCATTGAAACGGCGCGAGAATGGTGCATCATGGCGCAATCGCTCCCTGACCAGGTGTTTGGTGCCTTTTTGCTCATGCGAGCGTTGACCCGTGCAGGCGGCTACTGGAAAGAAATCTTTGAGCTTGCCACGCTACAAGAATCCCTTCTGCTGTCGCTTACCGACGCAAACACTGAGCCGCTCGACCAGCAAACGACGCTCAAGTTAGTTACAACAACCTTCTTTTTGCCGTATGTGCGGGATAACCTGGAGCGTAATCGCCTCGCCCAAAATCACCTGTTTCAGCTTTGCCAGTCCAACATTCGAGCATATGCTGCCAAACCAGCCGAGCGCTACCAGAAGGGGTTAGCACTCCGGCGCGATCGCCCGCATGAGCACCGACGCTTACGCATTGGCTATTTTTCGCACTGCTTGCGACGACATTCGGTGGGATGGTTGTCTCGTTGGCTGTTCCAGCATCACGATCGCGAGCAGTTTGAACTCTACGGCTACTTCTGGAACTATCAGCGCAGCAACGATACACTGCAAGATTGGTTTGTCGAACAGGTTAAGCACGCACACAAATTGGGACGCGATGGACTGGCGATCGCCGAACAAATCTACCAGGATGACATTGATATTCTGATCGATCTGGACAGCATTACCGCCGATGTTTGCTCTGAAGTGATGGCGCTTAAGCCTGCACCCATTCAAGCTACCTGGTTGGGTTGGGATGCGTCGGGACTGCCCGCGATCGATTACTTCATTGCCGATCCTTACGTGCTTTCGGACGCTGCCGATGCCCACTATGCCGAAAAGATTTGGCGCTTGCCACAGACCTACCTGGCAGTGGATGGCTTTGAGGTGGGTGTGCCAACGCTGCGGCGCGAAGACTTGGGCATTCCCACCGATGCTGTGATTTATCTGAGCGGGCAAAGTGCCTCTAAGCGCCATCCTGAAACGGTGCGATCGCAACTGCGAATTATTGCTGCCGTGCCCAACAGCTACTTTTTGATTAAAGGCATCACGGACGACAAAGCGATTCAAACCTACTTTTCCGAGGTGGCAGAAGCAGAGGGTGTATCGCGCGATCGGCTGCGGTTTTTGCCCGAAGTGCCAGCCGAAGCCGTACATCGGGCGAACCTGGCGATCGCGGATGTGGTGCTGGATACCTATCCTTATAACGGCGCGACGACAACGATGGAAACCCTCTGGATGGGCATTCCGTTGGTGACGCGAGTCGGCGAACAGTTTGCCAGCCGCAACAGCTACACCATGATGGTCAATGCGGGCATCGAAGAGGGTATCGCTTGGACAAATGAGGAATATATCGAGTGGGGCATCCGGTTTGGTAACGATCCGGCTTTACGGCAGCAGGTTGCCTGGAAACTGGGGCGATCGCGTCAGACAGCCCCACTCTGGAACGCGAAACAATTCACCCGCGAAATGGAAAAGGCTTACAAACAAATGTGGGCAAATTACATCAAATAACTCAAGTGATGTATTCGAGAGCATCGCCGCTGACATACGCTCGAATACTGCTAACAAGCGGAAAGTTATTTAGCCCATGTTCCACCAAGGCTGGCACCTGGGCTAATGTTTCTACAATACTATTAGCGACGTTATAGGTTGGATCGGTTCCGTAATGCAGTGTCAGGTATTCGAGCAGTTCTAAAGCGTAATCGGGAAAATCAAGCGCGTCTGCAATGCACGCTAATTTCAAAAGATTAGCAGGCGTTTTTAAGGGAGAATCATCTGGTTCTGCAATCAGATCGCGGAGATAAAACGCATCGCCCCAAAGCAATTGACCCGAATTGGAGGTCGAAAAAATGGGCGATCGTGTTCGTGGTCGATGAGCGGTTGCCAATTCAAACAGTGTGAACCCTTGTTGTCGCAGATGTATGTCCACATCGGCAAACAAAGGCTGATTGAGATAGAGCGGCGTAAATTCGACTTCAATTTGTACCGCTAGAACAGGCTCTAAACTCTGAGCGGCACCTTCTAAAACGTGTAAATCTGCCCCTTGGACATCAATGTGTAGAAAATCAATGTTACCAATGCCCTCCTGCTGACAAGCGCGATCGAGTGTCGTCGTTTCAATCATCAGAGAAAAGTCATAGCTCATAAATTCTTGAAGGGTAGCAAAGCGTGTTAAATAAGCTTCATTGGGCGGATAGAGAGAACTACAGGCAGGTACTTTAGTGACATGCAGCGTTGCTTCTCCATGTTCTTTTCCTAGCGCGAGGGGAATATGTTTTTCCTGCCAGCTAATGTTTCTTGTTTCAAGTTCTGCATTTGCGTCATTACAAGCATCGGCATCGGCATCAAAACCATAGATTGACAGCTTCGGCGCAAATGGGTTCCAAATGCTACTGGCGAAATCATCAGATGGATTGATCTTGCGCGAACCAACACTCACGATCGTCAGATGGGTCTGATCGAGATGATGATTTTTCTTTAAAGTAGAAAGTAATGATGACACAGAAACCTCTTCACTGCCTTACTGGTAAGTTGCTTGTATTAAAGCTGGCTGAAGTGCATTGCAGTACAGAAGTGTTGAAAGATAGCTCAACATATAAAAAATGGGAGCAGAATGTAGTATTCTACCCCCAGAGATCAAAAAACAATGACTGATGATAGCCTCATTCCCTACGCTTGTCAAATCGCTGCTGAATCAACTTTTCCCCTCTGATTCCCCAGTCTTGAACTCACGGCTCTTGTTTGCAATCTGGTTAACGCTTGTTTTCGACCAGAGTTTGACGAGCATGAGAAACCTGTTTTGCCGACTGAATCATGCGAGTGTTTCAGTCGCTCTGTCCACCGTTTCTAGGCATCCTCAGCAATAAAGAAGCCGGAGCAATACAAACAACGCTTGCAGAAGCATTCGGTAAGGTTGAGACGCTTATAGCTAACAGCCCACTTTGGCAGCGTGAATGGTTTGGCGGTTGCAAATCGGTAGTACGTAAGGCTATAAAAAACTATGCCACGATCGCTCCTACCGTTTCTCGTTGCCTTTACCCTACTGCGATTAGTCTTTTGGTTTGCGACCTTTCCCAATCCAGATGAGGCGTATTACTGGCTATGGGGACAGCATCCAGCCTTGTCTTATTACGACCACCCACCGTTAGAAGCCTGGGTACAAGGATTATTTACAGCTTTGTTCGGACGCTCTACATTCACGTTGCGGTTACCCAATTTATTGAGTAATGCAGTTTTTTTCTATACCTATTACCGAATTATTTGCTATCTCTATGGTGAAAGGAGTCAGCGATCGTTCTGGTTCATGATGCTACTTATACTGGCATCGCCGCTCTATTTTTTATTCCTGGCATTGGCGTGGCATGACCATTTACTGATTACCTTTTCGTTAGTTTCAGCATACTTATTCATCCGTTTCTTGGATGGCTATAGAGAAAATGGCAAGGGTGAAAGCTGGCGTTTATATGGAGCAGCAGGAGCGATCGCGCTGGCGATTCTGGCTAAATACAACGCGGTTTTTGTCGTCCTGGGTTTTACAGCGACGTTGATAGCAGAGAAGCGCTTGCGTCCATTGTGGCGCGATCGCCGACTCTATCTCGCAAGTGCGATCGCTCTTACAGCCTTAATTCCCATTGTTCTATGGAATGTTTCCAACGATTTTCAGTCGTTTCGCTACTACGTCGATCGTAGCGTTGGTGTCGGTGGTTTCAGCCTTAAGTTTTCGCCCTTTTTTAACTTTGTGCTCTTCTCAATGCTTCTTGTTTCACCAATGCTCTGTTTTAGCCTCTTTCGTAGCCTGAAGCAATCAATCCAGAAGAGTCAAAGTGGCTCAGTTTATCCAGTAGTCACTTTTTGGGTGTTCATTATTTCCACTATAATACTCACTGGAATCTCCCTGATTTCTGCTGCGCTTTACTACTGGAATATCACAGCGTACTTGTTGCTGTTTCCATTGCTGCCACTGTTTTTTGAGCAACGGTCAGCGGTCAGCAAGCCGCAGTTAGCAATGAGCAACAAAGGAACAGATGAGACTGAAATTATGCCACAGCTTTCAAGCTCGCGTACCTCATGCCCTCACCCTGCCCATAAAGCTCTTTTTCTCGTGGCTCAAGGCTATGGATTGCTGTTTGCAACGTTGTTAGTAGTCCACTACAGCCTCTTTCCACTGTCTGCGTTACTCGACAAAGAAGCTGACCCAGATTCCCGAATGCTGTTTGGGTGGGATCAGGTTGCAGCAGTCGTCAAAACTCAAGCAGAGTCGGTAAGTGGTGACCTGTTTTTAGCCACGACAGATTATCGTTCGGCTTCAGCGCTGGCGTATCAGCTTAATGATAAAAATGTGATGGCAATTTCCGATCGCGTAGATCAGTTTGACTTTTGGTATACCAGTGATGACGCGTTTAAAGGTCGCAGTGCGCTGCTGTTATCAGATGATTGGCACCCGATGAAAACCGAGTTGCTAGCTCAGTTCGATCGCACTGATGCTCCCACAAAAATAGCGATCGTCCGTTTCGGCATCTGGATCAAGAATTACTATCTTGTAAGGGGCTATGGGTTTCGTGGCGGCAGGGTTTCTTGAGTCCTCATCCTAAAAAAGACTCTCAAGGCATTGGCACCTCAGAGCGAGATAACAATGTCTTGAGAGTACACAAGCTTTGAATTGATGTTGCTTGATGAAACCCTAAGCTTCTACTGCGACAGGTGCCGTGGCGGCTGGTTCGGCAGCAGGGTAAACGCTGATTTTCTTCTTGCTCTTACCGTAGCGCTCGAAGGTAACGATGCCGTTGATGAGCGCAAACAGGGTGTCATCACTACCGCGACCAACGTTGTTCCCTGGATGGATCTTGGTGCCGCGCTGCCGGATCAAAATATTACCTGACTTAACCGTTTGTCCACCGAAACGCTTTACGCCCAAGCGCTGAGCATTAGAGTCGCGACCGTTGCGTGTACTGCCTGTCCCTTTTTTGTGAGCCATAGTTCCCCCAGTCTTAATCGTTTCTTACAGAAGTCTAATGTAGTTCGACGGTCGATCGCAGACTCAGCTTCAATATCAGATGCTGCTACCGCTCACTGAAATGCCTATGCATCACCAGCGTCGGCTGTTGCCGTTTCAGCATCAGCTTCGGAGCTTGTCGCTTTTGAATCGCTGACGCTCGTTGTCCCTTGGATAGCGGAGCCACCAATGCTAATGCTATCAATCATCAGGCGAGTCAACTCTTGCCGATGCCCCTGTTTTTTGCGGGTTTTCTTTTTAGGGCGCATCTTATAGACGATAATCTTACGATCGCGCAGATGCTGTAACACGGTGGCTTCAACGGTTGCACCTTCAACGAGGGGTTGCCCAACGCTGATATCGCCATCGTCTTGCACAAAGAGTACTTTGTCGATCGTAATTTGAGTGTCGGGGTCAGCAGCAATACGATTGATGTCGTAGAACCGACCGGGTTCCACACGTATCTGCTTGCCGCCCGCTTCGATAATTGCGTAAGAAGTCATGAAATCGTCCTGAGAGTGCCGTACAGGTAGCCAATGAGGGTTGTAAGTTTTGCGCTAAGAGTCAAGGCTGACAGTTGTCAACTCAACACGTTGCAACGCAATAACTACTCATGGGCTTTTGGTTTGTCTGACCTGTTCCGAGCTGGAATAGACAGTCAGTTACACAGTATCGCAACTCCTGAGAAGGAATGTCAAGCCTGTTGAAGAATCGACTGAGCCTGCTACTCGGCAACGCAACCTTCAGTTACAGCGTATGAGGCGTAAAGCATAGACGGGTTTCTGTGCAAATCGCTGTCAATGGCTGATCCCAGAGGTCGTGCGGTAGCTGTGACAAATAGGCATCATCGAACACAATGCCGATCGTCGCCTTCTGTGCCCAACCTGGTGCAGCAAGCAGCCGATCGTAAAAGCCGCCTCCATAGCCTAAGCGATAGCCTCGTTCATCGCAGGCGATCGCGGGCACCAAGAGCAAATCTACCTGATCTGCTTCAATGACAGTCGAGTCTGGATGTGGCTCCAGGATGCCAAACGCACCAGCTTGAAGCGGCAGTGAGGCTTGAGGACACCAGGACTGCCAAACCAGAGACTTCCCAATGCAGCGTGGAAAGCCCCAGGTTTTTTTCGCCGTAAACAGAGCGCTAAGGTCAGGTTCTTGCCGAATGCTGAAGTATGCAAGAATCGTCTGAGACCGGGTAAAAAGAGCCGATGATCGCAACTGATCACAAAGCTGGTGACTCTTTGCCTGCCAAATTTTAGGCGCGATCGACTGCCGAGCTTCAAGCAGCACTTTCCGCAATGCTCGTTTATCCATCGCACTCAAGTAAAACTCAAACTAACCGCTCATTCCTCTGGTGAAGGTAGCGATGTTACCATCACGGTCATTCTAGAGGAGATTCATCCTTGTAAGGAAACGATGTCTACTGCACTCAAAATTGCGACATGGAACCTTCAGCGACCGAGGGCTGGAAGTTGGAAGAACATTCCCAAAATTCTTGAGAAAATACGTGAGATCAATGCAGACGTTTGGGTGCTGACTGAAACTAATGCAGCGATCAACCCTGGCGACGACTATACTTCGATTTCATCAAAATTCATCCCCGATTATCACACTCAAGGTGAAACCTGCTCAACCATTTGGTCGCGTTATCCAGTAAAACCGCTCAATTTTCCAACGTTCGATGCAACTGTTGCTGTTTGTGCCGAAATTACATCTCCAGTTGGCAGTTTCATTGTTTATGGCACCATCATTACCTGGAGAGATGATGGCGTTCAAGAAGGCAAGGCGAAAGCCTGGGAGCGGCATTATCGTGCGATCGAACACCAGAGTGCAGATTGGCTCAAGCTCCAAACAAAAGGACTACCGTTGTGTGTCGCAGGCGATTTCAACGAAACTTTAAACGAACCGTTTACCTATGGATCTCAACAAGGTAGGGCACTTTTGCAGGCGGCTTTTCAGGCAAATGAACTGGTGTGTGTGACCGCAAAAGAATCGCTTGGTTACAATATTGACCACATTTGTCTTCAGACAGATTGGGCACAGAAAATGCTCTGTGTAGACACATGGGATCAACACAAATGTCTCAATGACGACGGGAAGCCTGTTAGCGATCACAATGGGGTTTACGTTGAACTAAGTTTTGCTTGAGCTAACAAAGCAGTTAGCGTTTTAGCTGGTTATGCTGCAAACATTCGAGGGCTTTGACGATTGTAGAAGATTGTCAGGATCGTGCGATTGTTTGCTCTTGAAGCTATTTGTCAAGCTGATTTCTTCACTTGAATCACCTGAAGACTGCCGCCTGCGTGAAGCGTTTGTTTAACAAGCTGAAAGCCGATCGTTTCAAGCAGTGCAGCCAGATCAGTGTTAATTAACGTCCAAGCTGTTTCGGTTTCAAAGAGCAGCAGAAAGAGCGATAGTCCCGGCACGAAGAGCGGATTTGTTGGTTTGTGAAAATCAACCAGGGTAAAGTAACCGCCAGGGCGTAGGACACGATGCACTTCTCGCAGAATTTGCTGGAGCTGCTGGGGTTCCATTTCGTGTAATGCCACGCTGGTATGCACCACATCAAATTGGTGATCAGAGAACGGCATTGCCTCTGCAAAAGCTTCTACATAGTCAGCCTCAGGAACATTTTGCTGGGCACGCTTAAGCGATCGCGGTGAAGCATCCAGCCCAGTCACATGGCGCGATCGCTCCACCAAAAACTTCGTTGCCTGTCCACTCCCACAGCACAGATCGAGAACGCTGGTTTCGGGGACGATCGTTACATTTTCCAGCGCTAGTTGCCGAAAGCGACGCTCTCCACCCACGCTCAACGCTGCCAAGCGCGAAAAGCCATCGTAGAGCCACTGATATTGATAACTCCAGTCTCTGAGAATCGTTGCCATGAGGGGTGAGGGGGTGAGGGGTAAGAAAGTTTTAAGTTTTGAGTTTTGAGTTTTGAGTTTTGAGTTTAGCCTTTAGCTTTCATCTCCCCACCTCACACCTCACACCTCTCTCGCCCCTGGCGCAGCCAACTGATTTCGGCTCAGCGCCGTTTCCACTGCCTGCTGCTGATCGCGGTGAGTGAGCCATTGGTGGTAAGTACGAGTGTGGACAGCGACGGAGTGCCCCATCATACGGGCAGCGACCGTATCGGGCAAGCCAAAGTGAATGGTGCGGACTGCCCAGGCATGACGCAGATTGTACGGTGAGAAGGGCAAACCATAGCGGCGAAATTGGGAGGTTACACGCTGACCAATGCGCTGGAGCGTGGTTTGGGTAAGATCGGTTTGAATCGTCGGTAGCTGGATCGATCGCAAGTTGAAATGCTCCACCCACGCAGGATAGAAAGGCCATACGTCATGGGTGCCAGTCTTTGTGGTGTTGAGAACGCGAATCGTTGCGTCTGTTTGACCTTGGATCAACGCTGAGAAATCACAGAAGAAGACCTCATGATTTCTCAAGCCATAGGTTGCCATCACCGCGTAGACAAACTGCCAGCCTGCATTTGGGATTGCCTCCCAGGTCGCAGCAATCAACTCATCGGAAGGCAAGGCGCGGGCTTGCGTCTGGCTGGCACCGTAATTGCCCCAG
>JACMKO010000597.1 GCA_014380065.1 Leptolyngbya sp. ES-bin-22
CCCAAAGGTCGGCGAGTGCCGACGGAGGTCAACGGCTACGTCTAATATAGTGCCCACAACCGCGCGCACTAGCTTGCCCTGAGGTTGCTGAATTTGGTAGTGCAGTCCCCGCAATACGTGCTGACAGGAGCGCGAATGGTTATCTTGAACAAATTGAGCCGAGGCTCCGGTTTTGTCAGTAAAAAGACGTTCGTTGAAGCTTTCAAAAAAGAAGCCGCGATCGTCCTCAAAGACGCGAGGCTCAAAGACCAGCACATCAGGAATTTCGGTAGGCAAGACATTCATCAAAATTTCCTCACAGCACACACTTTGGACAAGATACTTAGAGCGTTTGATGAAAACTCTACACTAAATATTTTGCCCAAATAGAGTTTAGCGACTGTAAGCGTTATAGCGTGTCGATTCATCAAGACTCAACCAATTTTGATGATCTTCATTGAAAGATGAAGATTGTACCCCTAAAACATTAAAGATATGCTAGCTAATGCTCACTACGGTAAAGCGCGTTGGTGGAGGGAACCGTCCGTTCAAAAGCGATGCTCAAGGACGTTGGGTGCGATCACAATCCACCTAAGGATTTTAACTATAAAGTCATTAAGTGCTGAAGCAAAAGCGTGGCGAAGCCGCTAGCGGAAAGTGTTTACCGCTAGCGGCTTCGCTACGCTTGCTTTAGAGTTATCAGTAACTAAAACTTAGACCTGACAAACGGGTTTGTCATTGGCATTTAGCTTGATTGTTCCTTCTGAGCCACCGACCACAAAAGGCTGTTGGTTATCGCCAACTTTTCTGACAAAGCTTGGCTTCTGAAGTGCGCATGCTCTGATCTTTGCGCCCCAGGCTGCGTAGTCGCTCTTCAGGCTATCGGTGATGGGTGTGTTTGTGGTAACCGCAGGGTCTTTGACGATCGATAGCTCAATCGGCAGGGTGAAGTAGATGGGTGCGACGGGGGGAGTCGGCAGATCAACCGATCGTCCACCCACAATGGTTTCGCTATCGGGCGAAGTAGTCACTGCCAGTGGCGCTGCTGATACCGCAGCAGCATAGCCCATCGAGAGTGTGATGGTAGCAGCGATCGCAAATCGTTTCAACATAGCAGGGTTCTCCTCAATAAATGTGTAGTGATTGATTTTTTGTAAGCTGTCTTCGGGTAGCTATTGACCTGTAGCTCAATCAAACTAGCAGGTTGCCCTATCGGTAAACCCTCAAAAGGCATAAACTTTATGAGCTTTCGATTTGGCTAAGCAAACCCTATGCACACTACCACAGCTTAAGTGTTTGAAGTACCATAGCGCCCTAAAGCAGTCTTGGTGAACTAGCGATCGCGCAGTGCAGCATCATTTACGACATCAGTGCCACAGCACGCTCTGCCAGCGCCGAGGCTGTAATGCCGTTAACTGCCATCAGTGCACCAGAGCTAGCAGTTGTTTCGCCCCGTTTCCAGGCAAAGGTATCTCGGTTTGCGGTACTCCGCAGCATGATTGGCTCTAGCATCCCACTAGCACCACCTGTTACACCAATGAGTGCATCGCTACCAAACAGCGCGTTAAATTCAGTATCGCTCAGGAAGCCCCCATCGGTTTCTGAGCAGAGAGACCAGGCAACATCAGAGGGACGATAAAGGCGACGAGGGCTGATGACAGACACGATGCGAACGCCAAATCCGGTTGCTTCTAGTTGAGTAGCGGCTTCAAACACTGGAATCAGAGTCATGTCGCCAATCACCGCAAAGACAACCGTTTTGCTGCCGCTGCTTTCGTGGAGGGTGATGGCACCGTGGGCGATCGCCTGCTGCGTCTGCTCAAAGGTCGTCCGAATGGGTAAGGGCGATTTGCTGGCTGTAATGACAACGCCTTTGTTTTTCTGAGTCAGTGCCCAGTCGTAGCAAGCCTGAATGCTGTTAGCATCCGGTGGAAAGAGCGGGAAGACATTGCCGTTTCGCATCATGGCGGCAAAGTATGCCTCAATCTCGGGGCGTTGGTGCGTCCAGCCGTTGCGCCCCTGCTCTAACGCACCAGCGGTAAACAACGTCACAGTCGCCGGCGTGGGGCGGCGGAGTTCTGCCATTGCCTGCGTCACGGTTTGCCAGATGGGTAACCCGTTGATGGCAAACGATTCGTAGGAGCACCAGAGAGAGCGTGATCCCATCAGCGCTAATCCGGCTGCCAGCCCTGCACAAGCATCTTCGCTCAAGGGTTCGTAGACTTGCCCACCCGGTTTTTGGTCATAGAGCGGGTCTTCAGTCGGGTGAATGATTTTCAGCGCCTGGTTAATGTTGGCAATACCAGAGGCTTCATTGCCATCCGCGTTTGTCACCACGAAGCCAGCATCGGCTTGCCCTACTGCGGCAACGAGTTTGCCCATCGCAGTAGTGGATACTTTTGGCTCGCCACCAACGGTAAATTCTTCTAGCGGCAACCGCCCCAGATCAGCAAGAGGCAAAACAGATTCTGTTACAGCGGTTTTACTGGCAGGACCACCACTCGATCGTTCACAGTTGGTGCGTACCAACGACCAGGCAGCAGGAGAAAGGGCACGGGTATGAAGTGCCGCAATAATATCGGGATTATCAAGCGTGTGCTGAGCGTAGAGGTTATGTGATTTTGCGCCACGAGCATGGACTCCGGCTCCTTTAAGCTGCTTGATGATCAGCACAGTGAGCTTGCCGCCGAGGGCAGAACGCGCCGCAGCGTTCGTTTTTGCCAGCACTGCTCGACCGAAAGCAAGGCGCTGTTCAAACGAAAAAGCAGTGTTATCAACGTAGGCTCCGGGCTGGTTTTGATCATCAAAGTCTTTCGCATCAATGAGTACCACCTGCTCGAAACCGTTACCGCGCCAGTATGCCTCCATCTGCTCGTTGGTTTTCAGCGACACCATGCTGTGGTGTTCTTGAGAAAAGCCGTTCCAGACGAGAACAGGTAAGAAGTTGGTTGCGTTGGGGTAGGCAGTGTGGAAGTGGGCGATCGCGCTCACAATGTACGGTTCACCCAAGCCACCATCGCCGACCGTAAAGGGAAAAAGCTGATCGGGATGCAAGAGCGCCGCCGCCATCGCGAAATGTTGCCCTTGTCCCAGCGGTCCAGCAGGCGCGAGAATGCCGGGGATTAAGCCCGAAAGATGACCCAACAAGCCGTGTTGCTCTCGAAAACGATCGCGCAATTGCTGCACGGTGGTAATGCCCATGTCTTCGAGCGATCGATCCAGAAACATGGCGCTGTAGAAGCCAGGAGCGTGGTGCCCCACTTCCGTGATGATGTTCTTGTAGCCCAGCATGACCAGCGCCGCATACGCTTCTGCTTGACTGGCAAACCCACCGGGATGCCCTGATGCCTTACTTGCTGTCACTTGTAAAATCAAGTAGCGCAAAGCATCGGCATATAAAAGCGTCTGGTACGCCGCAATAGGATCAGTCAGATCGGCGATCGCGGTCTGCCCCTCTCCAATCACCGGAGCCTTGCCGTAGACATCAAACCCTGGCACGGTCTCGCTGAAATATTGGATGCCGTCACAAAAGGCTGGAGCGCTCACGGATTGTGGATTGGGACTCACTGCGGTCATGCTTTGGATACCTGCTGCAACTAAAAATTTGGTGACGATCGCCTTCAGCAAATCGCCTTCTAACCATAGTACACAGCCCATTGCCTAAAAACATGACAGGAGTTCTGATGGTTATGCTTGGAATGATCTATGAGAAGGCAGAAAGCTGAGGATGACCGCTTTCCCCAGCCTCTACCGAAGGAGAATGCGGAGAAAGACAAACAAAAGCCAGAGCGCAAAGACTCCGAACCCTGCAAAGGCAGTCACGGAGTTTGTTGCATTGGCTGGTCGGTTCAATGACGATGCGTTTGCGGTTACGGCAGTGTTGATGAAGGTGTCTTGATCGCGGATGATGGCTTGCGGTGGTAAGGTTTCGGACTGTGTACTCACTCCAGGCATTTTCTTGACTGCTGTCCCGATCGCCAAGAATTCAATAATCCCGCCGCCCAGGTTGTAAACGTAGGTTTTGATGCCGACGACCTGATCAGCGCTGTACCGACGGGCTTCTTCGGCAATGTGGGCGAGTGCCTCTTCGCGCGCCCCATAGATGAGTGTTGTCAACTCGTGAATCTCACCGCGTACGAACGATTTGAAGAAGGACGTAATGCCGCCAACTAAGCCGAGAGAGTAGACCGAAACACCCAAAACGAGTTGGACGGGCATGTAGCCCTGGTTCATTAGCCCCCACATTTCATCGTTAGTGAGGTCACTTGTAATGGGGTTTTGATTAAACCCGATCGGCAACGCTGGATGCTTTGAAGCTGTGCCGATCATGACCATTTCTTGCATTCCTGCAAACGGCAGAATCGAGGTTTTGATGCCAACAACCGCATTCGCTCCAGCTTCCCGTGCTTCTGCTTTAATCCGCTTGAGCGCTAGATGTCGCGTTTCGTTAAAGATTTGCGAAAACTCTTTAATTTCGCCGCGCTGTAAGCTTTTCAAAATGCCGATCAAACCGCCGCCAAGCCCGATCGAGTACGCCACATTTCCAAACACAAAACGCTTCGGCTCAAACCCTGCATCAATCTGGCAGTAGAGCGCCTGTCCATCCGCAGCGGTGGAAAATTCAAACTGTTCGGTTTTGGCTTCTGCACGATGGATGCAAGAGCCGATCGCCAAAAATTCGATGTTTGTACCGTGCAGCACCAGCTCATTCGTCACGCCCGTAATGCCAGCACCGCCGTGTCGTTTTGCTTCTGCCACCATGCGTGCATATGCCCGCTGTCGCCCTTCATGGATGATACGCGTGACCTGATGCACTTCGCCGCCAAAGAGCGTTTTAAGTCCTGAACTGATGCTGCCAATCAGCCCTAGCGAAATGACGCTATTGCCAATCACGAGGTCGCCTGGTGTCAACCCCTGACGCTGTAAGCAATAGATTTCGTTGCCCGATAAACCTGTGATAATTGCCATCGGTCATGTCCTCGAAACATAGGGATTGGTCGATCGCATCCCTCTGGTTCTAGCGAGAGGTCGCGACAGCATTCTCCAAGTTGTATCCCCAAACCGGAGGATGAAGAAAGCTTAGAATTACGGAATAATAGAAGTACATGAAAGAGGTTTTTATGTCTGCTCCTGTAGCTTCCTCCTGTACCGTTGTCCTCAATCAGCACCGGGAGCAAGCAATTCAGCATCATGACCAATGCGACAAAGCGTCGATCGCCCCATTTAAAGCTTTGACGCACAGTTGCACGATTGTGGAAAACGGTCGAGTTGTCGTGAAGCCACTTCAGCCGTCTGTGGTCGAACCGACCGAGCCGTAGCTTTCTACTGCCGTTGGCTCTAGCGGCAGAACATCATGGAAGTAGTTGTAGTCGATGTAGCGATGCCCATCAGATGCATGGCAAATAATGTCAACAAACTGGCTGTTCCACACGATATCTCTGGCTGCATAGGTGTGGCGTGCGTGGACAACCTGCGAGACCGTTTCATCAATGCCACTAAGGGAAATGACGATTGCTGCGTTTGTCTGGATTAATGATTCTGCCGTCACTCCATAAAGCGGGCTAGATTCGTCGATGAGATGAGTCGCTAGCCAACTCAACATAAAGCCGGGTGACTGATCCCGCTGTAATTTAAGGTCATAGATCCGCCGAAGAAACTGTCCGTCAGCCCGCACTTCGTCCCGCATGAAGTAGACTCGTAGCTGCGCTTCCAGGATTTGGTTACGACGCTGGTTGGCGGCACGGAAGAAAAGCGCTGGTACACCATCATGTGGCGCAATGACGGCAACGCGGCTGAACATCACGCGAGCCGTTGGTCGAGAAAAGCGGGCAAAGGCTAACCCAGTCAAAACCGCAATACCGACTAGACTCACCATCGCTTCGATCGTGACGATCAGGTTGGCATAATCGGTCTTGGGGTACATGGAGCCATAGCCGATCGAAGCAAGCGTGACGACACTGAAGAAAAATGCATCCAGGAAAGACCCAGAACGGGCGTTTACAATGCAGTCTCCGCCCATCAGGTAAAGCAGCGCAAACAGCGCATTAATAGCAGCATACGAGAGAACGATGAATGCCAGAAAGCCAGTCCAAGGAAGCGTCAGTAAGAGGTGGTAAGGGTCACGCCAGTAAGAATGCCAGGCACCTGCACCGACGACTTGAAACCGCCCATCCTCGACTTTGATCTGAACGAGTGGCAGCGATCGCTGGCGTTTCTTCGTTTGATACTTTTTGGGTCTAAGTTTCATGGCGAACCACCAAAAGAATATAGAGAAGCCGTTTGAATTTCCTACGTTGTAACGCACGGCTGACAGCATTGACGATCGCGTGTTCAACGCGTCTGAGGCATGGCGCTTCACAGAAGCACGTCATACGTCCTACTTTAGGTTGAAGGCAAATCAATTTGTGGTTCTTCGTCTGTGACAACTCGTGCGATCGCTCCTTTCGGATCAATTTGCAGCACATGGACTTGAACTGCAAAGTCCTGTACTGCCCAGGCAGTGGCGATCGCATCACTCACAGCCATTGCCAGATGCGGTTCTGCCAGTGCCAGGAGTGTAGGTCCTGCACCACTAATCACCATCCCGTGAGCGCCTGCTTTCATAGCAGCAACTTGTACAGATTCATACCCTGGAATCAACGTCTGTCGATAGGGTTGATGCAGGCGGTCTTGCATAGCGACCCGCAGCCATGCACCGTTTCCCGTTTCTAACCCACGCAAAAGCAAACCCAGATGCGCCACGTTAAAGATGGCATCGGCACGGCTGTAGGTTGTAGGTAGTACTTGCCGAGCCATTTTCGTCGAAAGCTCAAAGGCGGGGATGGCGGCGATCGGCACCACATCAGTGTGCCAGGGAATCTCGCACATTTCCCACGCATGATCAATGCCTGTCGCAGCGAGACAACAGCCACCAATGAGCGCTGGCACCACATTATCAGGATGCCCTTCGATCGCGATCGCCATGTGAATGATCTCAGCCTGCGACAGCGGTGATCCTGCCAAAGCATTGGCTCCCACCAAACCACCTGCGATCGCCGTTGCTGAGCTGCCCAATCCACGCGCCAGCGGCACTCCTAGCTGAATCTCAATGTGTACAGGTGGTGGCAACTGCTTTAACCGTTCATACACCTTGCTAAACGCTTGATAAACCAGATTGCTGGCATCCGTTGTGACCCGCTCTGCTTCAGCCCCGATCGCCGTAATCCTTACACCTTTCTCACCTGGAGGCAACAACGAAAAGCGAAAGCGATTCGAGAGCGTGAGCGCTGCTCCCAAACAGTCAAACCCCGGTCCCAAATTTGCTGTTGTTGCTGGAACGGTAACGGTAACGGTAGAAATCACAAAAGCGCATCACAAGGCGGAACCGTTCTATCTTCCCACGATCGGGGAGAGGAGTGAGGGGAGAGGAGTGAGGAGCGAGGAGTGAGGTCTAAAGGGTGAGAAAGCCTCGAAACGCTTTGAGTTGATTGAACGGTCAGCGGTTGGCAGTCAGCTTTCTTCTAAAAACTAAAGACTCCTTACTCCCTACTCCCTACTCCCTACGACCCGAAACCCAATGTCGTACAGATGCGTATCGGGATTAAGTTTGCTGCGAAAGGCAGAGCGACAGGCTTTGGGAGCACCGTTCCAGGAACCGCCGCGCAGGACACGCTGGTTGGTAGTGCTATTTTCTGTCCAGGCAGTACCGTCGTCGGGGGCACCGTCATAGCTGTCGTGCCAGCGATCGGCGCACCATTCGCGCACCAGACCATGCATGTCATACAGCCCAAAGGCGTTGGCGATCGCGAAACTACCGACTTCGGTCGTTTCCCGGCGATCGATCCCTGTAGACCCTTTGCCATACGAGCCTTGGCTGCACACCCGACCTTCGTATTCCCAATCAATCCCAGAGTAATTGGCTAGGGCAGTCGTAATGGTTTCGCCACACCAAAATGGGGTTGTCGTCGTGGCTCGACAGGCATATTCCCACTCTGCTTCGCTGGGCAGTCGATAGGTACGCCCAGTAAGAGCCGAAAGCCGATCGCAGAACTCGATCGCGTCCTGCCAGGAAACCTGTTCAACTGGACGGTCTGCGCCTGTAAAGCAAGATAGCTTTGGTGGCAAGGGATGATTGACTTTCGGTAGGGCAGCTACAACGCTCCACTGAGCCTGCGTGACGTGATATTTACCCATCCAAAAAGGAGCGATCGTGACCAAATGCTGTGGACTCTGGCTCGGATGCCACCCTTCCTCGGTCGGCGGCGCTCCCATGACAAACGTGCCCCCAGGGATCGCAACCATCTCTAGCGCAATGCCTTCCCCTAACGCTTCGGTTCGATAGGGAGCCGCTTGACGACGCTGCTCGTAGATTTGCCCATACAAATCAATCGTGAGAGTGTCAAACTCAAAGACAGACGCATCAACCATAAACAGTCACGATCGCTTGAATCAACAGAACCTCGGCAGATAAGCATATGTGCCCAAAGAAACATTACCAGATACCGTGCTGCATTAAGCGCTCACAGAGCCTACAGATTGACACGCACCATCCTAAGGTTCATCGAGGCTTCTCGATCTAATCCAGATTCAACCCGATTTTAAAGTGCCTGCCATGCGTTGAAGCTTTCTGCCGACTTCTTCCATTGTGTAAAAGAAGGTGAAGAAGCGGAGGAGTTCATCGATCGAATAATCTGTTTGCTCCCTGCGCTGTAGGTGCTGCACTTGCTCTGTAGCTTGAGCCAAACTGCTTTCCAGGTTTGGTAACGAGAGATCGGTTCGGTGCGTTTTCACGGCGGTTGCCAGGTCAAGCAGGGCGATCGTGGTTTCCTGTGAAAGTTGAATGAGATAGGGTGACAGCATTTGCCAGAACGTGTCTTGCCGCCGTGCCAGTATCGTATGCTCCATCGTGAGGATGTGTTCCCAAAGACGGCGGACGAGAAATTCCCAGGTTTCGTTCACCTGCTGCTCGCGAGGGGTGCCGCCCTGCCCCTGACGCTCTTCTTTCCAAAGCTCTCGACTTTTTTGCAGGGCACTAATGATGGTTAGTTTCAACGTGTCTACAGTGGGACGATCGTATTCGCCCGTCAACCCGCCCGTCATCACTAACTGATAAAACTGCTCCAGGTTCACCAGCGTCTCGGCGAGGCAACGCCGCAGTTCGTCATCGACGCGAGCGGGGAAAAGAAATTTGTTGACCAGCAGTGCTGCTCCGATGCCCAACAGCGTCTCCAGCGCCCTGCCCCACGCATAGAGCCAGGGCGAGTGGTGATAGTTCAAAATGACGATCGCCGAAATATAGCCCGACAGCTTTGCGGCTTCATTAAACTTCCAGACAGACGACAGAAAGATGGTGAGAAACACGCTGCCTGCTAATGACCAGGGATTGCTGCCAAAAAGCGTAGCGATGAGTGCGCCGACGATCGCCCCAATTGCCGTGCCAATCAGCCGTTGCATACTCAGCGTGAGTGTACTGCCCGCCGTCGATCCCATCACAATAATGGCGGCAATCACTGCATAAAACGGATATTCCCAGTGCAGCACTTGGGCAATGACGAAGGCAAGCATGGCAGCGATCGCCGTTTTGAACGCCATTTTGCTCAACAGCAGCAACGCCAGCCCTTTGGGGGACTCCGCCCAGCCATGCCAAGCAGCGAGAGCGATTTGCCTGCGTCTAACAAAGTGATTAGTGTCTCGTCTGACTTCCGTCTGCCGCCTCACGCGTTCTCCGGCACCTGATGCCCTAACACGGCAAACACCTGACGCTGTTCAAACAATGCCACAAGTTCGCTATTGAGTTTAGATTGTGCTGCTTCTTGCTTCAAAATTTTGAGCGCTATGGGCAGAGATAGACTGCGTTTGTAGGGACGATCGCCTGCGGTCAAGGCATCGTAAATATCGGCGATCGCCATCATCTGCGACTGAATGGGAATATCTTGCTGCTTCAACCCTAGCGGATACCCACTGCTGTCCAGCTTTTCGTGATGGCTATAGGCGATCGCAGGCACATTCTGAAGTTGCTTTGTCCAGGGAATTTGCTTCAAAAACTCATAGGTATGGGTGACGTGAGACTGAATTGCATCTCGTTCTGCAAGAGTCAGCGTGCCACGAGCCACCATAAGCTGCGTCATTTCCTCAGTCGAGATGAGCGGCTTAAGCTGCCCATCTCGATCTCGATACCTGTATTGTGCCAGTTCCCGCAACTGTGCCAGCGGTTCTTCTGCCAGAATGCGCGGTTCGTTGGTTTCTACCAGCAGCGTCCAGTAACGGTCGAGCAGTTTGATCGCCTGCTCCAACTTGGCATCCAGCACCTTAAGCTCTTGACAATGGGAACAAGCGAAATCGCCACTGTGAAACTTCTGATGGCTGGGATGCTCCACCAAATGTCTAAATTTTGCCTGAGCACATTCCATCTCCAGCGTGCGTTGTGCCAGCGCAAACCGATTTTGCACGACTTCAAGCTGCATCGGGAACAGCTTTTTCTGCTTGCCCAAGATTGCCTCTGGCACACCCACCTTACCAAAATCATGCAGCAACGCCGCGTAGCGAATTTCCTGAAGCTGGCGATCGTTGAACTGGATCGACTGGAGCGAGCCGATCGTCACCGCACTCGCTTCCTGGCTCAACCGCACCGTCAAATCTGCCACACGCTCTGAGTGCCCCGACGTACAGGGATCACGCGCTTCAATGATCTGCACCGCTGCTTTGACAAAGCCTTCAAACAGGTTTTCAATGCTCTCCTGAAGTTGGTTCCGCTCAATGCAAATGGCTGCTTGACTAGCAAGCGATTGTAGCACCCGCTTTTCCCAATCCAGGTAAGGCTGCGTTACATCTAAAGCGTTCTCAGCGGTAATGACTGTCGTTGCGTTGTGTTTGCGGTTAATCAACTGCAACACACCAATCATCTCGCGCTCCTGGTTTTGCATCGGCAGCACCAGCACCGATCGCGTCCGGTACGCGATGCTGCGATCGAAGCTGCGATCGAGCTGATAAGGCACCCCTTCTGGCAGATCGTACGCATCCGGTATATTCAAGCTTTCGCCCGTCAGTGCCACATAGCCAGCCAGACTTTTGGGTGTCATGGGCATGGCAAACTCTCGAAATGAAGCGGCTGGCTGTGAAAAGTTTTGTGCTACTTTGAACCAGAGGCGTGGCTCATGCCCTGTGCGATCGACCAAATACACGCTACCAGCATCGCTACAGGTAATTTCACGGCTCTTGGTCAAAATCAGAGTCAGTAAGGCTCCCAAATCATGGGTACTGGAAAGCGCCGTGCCGATCGCCAGAAGTTGTTCAATCAATCCAGAGCACTCAGTCGATTCCTGGGACTGATCCCGGCTATCGGTCATATCCAACCTCAGAGGGGCGAGCAGTAGTGAGTCTGAGCTTTGAGAAGGGGCAAAATGAGCCATTTCAGGCAAACGCTCTCGACCGAACGAACCGATGTTAATGCTTCAAACAGCTTTGAGGCACTTGGCTTCCCCATAGTTAGCAGACATCAATCCAACAATCAACGTTGGCATCACCTAAAGGTAGGCTTAGCGAGCTTGGTGTCCAAGCGCTCCTCGATCATATAGTCTAGATAAAAATATTTGTAGAAAGCGACCGCGAGCTTTAATCGAATCTCTATCTAACTACAGCACTGATCAGAACCTGCTTCATGTTTGAGACGTTAGACAAGAAGCAACAAAATTACACCCTTTAAAAAACCATCCGCTCCCATTAAGTGTTCAAGTCTACAGAACAGCTTATTGGGAGCGGTGTGGCGGGTCTTCAAACTGAAACCAGACTGCCGGAAGGAACTCCGAGTCAGCCATTTGATCTGTGTGTACTTAGTGCCACTCAGATTTGAGGTTGACTGTTAGAGAACAGCCCCGGCGCACAGCCGACTAACTTCAGCTTGATGACCCAAGCATTTACTACTATCGGGCATGGGCATCACCTCCTTAATCCTAAACGGTGTAATTTCAAAAGGTTGGAACCCTTAAGTTCCAAGTGGTTCACCACCTGTATTTAAGATAACACATGCAGAAACGAACGGGGAGCACGCGACCACACAAAAAAAGCCCTCGCGATTAAACGAGGGCAAATACCCGACTAAAACAAGTTAAAAGCCAATAGATCAACGCTAACCGTTAGAGAGCGTTACCACGTGGGAGTACCTCTTCGGGGAAGCTAAAGTGTTCATGAGGTTGGTCTTGGGGTGCCATCCAGGCGCGGATGCCCTCGTTGAGCAGAATGTTCTTGGTGTAGAACGTCTCAAATTCAGGGTCTTCCGCTGCCCGCAGTTCTTGCGACACAAAGTCGTAAGCCCGCAAGTTGAGCGCCAGACCGACCATGCCGACCGAAGCCATCCATAACCCGGTGACGGGCACAAACAGCATAAAGAAATGCAGCCAGCGCTTGTTGGAGAACGCAATCCCAAAGATCTGCGACCAGAAGCGGTTCGCTGTCACCATCGAATAGGTCTCTTCGCTTTGCGTGGGGTTGAACGCGCGGAACGTGTTGGCATTCTCACCATCACCATCTTCAAACAGCGTGTTCTCTACCGTCGCTCCGTGAATCGCACAGAGCAACGCCCCGCCCAAAATCCCCGCCACACCCATCATGTGAAACGGATTTAAGGTGAAGTTGTGGAACCCTTGGATGAACAAGATGAAGCGGAAAATCGCCGCGACCCCAAAGCTGGGCGCAAAAAACCAGCTCGACTGTCCCAACGGATACATCAAAAAGACCGACACAAACACCGCAATCGGTCCGGTAAAGGCGATCGCGTTGTAAGGTCGAATGCCCACCAAGCGGGCAATCTCAATCTGACGTAAGCAGAAGCCAATCAAGGCGAAGGCACCGTGGAGCGCCACAAAGCTCCATAAACCGCCGATTTGGAACCAGCGGGTCAGGTCACCTTGGGCTTCGGGTCCCCACAAAAACAGCAGCGAATGCCCGAAGCTATCGGCAGGGGTGGAGACTGCCACGGTCAAAAAGTTGCAGCCTTCCAGATAGGAGGAAGCCAACCCGTGGGTGTACCACGAGGTGACAAAGGTGGTGCCGGTCAGCCAACCGCCCAACGCCATGTAAGCGCAGGGGAACAGTAGCAAGCCCGACCAACCGACAAAAACGAAGCGATCACGCTTCAGCCAGTCGTCGAGAACGTCAAACGCTCCCCGACTCGCTGGCGCACGCCCGACAGCTATGGTCATAG
>JACMKO010000598.1 GCA_014380065.1 Leptolyngbya sp. ES-bin-22
AACAGCGGCAGCCTCAGCGAAGTGATTTTGGCACTCGTCTACATCGGTGTTGTTGGTTTCTTACTCGATAAAATGATTGGTTTGCTTGCCAATCTAGTCAGTTCAGACAAGTAGGAGGAAATAAAGTTTTGAGTTTTGAATTGAGCGGTCAGCGTCCAGCCATCAGCCATCAGCTTCAACTCAAGGCTCGTTACGCTTGTTCTTCAACTCAGCACTCCCTTCTCTTCAACTCATCACTCAAAACTCTCTTACTCATCCCTCATCACTTTTCTCCTACTTCAACTCGTCACTCAAAACTCAAAACTCTCTAACTTATCCTTTAGCCTTCATCCCTCATCCTTTAGCCTTTCCCCCTATGTCTTTCTTCGTTGAAGTTGATCACATCGATCGCACCTTTGATTCGCCGAATGGTGGCAGCTATACGGCGCTGAAAAATATTAGTCTGAAAATTAAGCAGGGCGAATTTGTGACGCTGCTGGGGCATTCGGGCTGCGGCAAATCGACGCTGCTCAATATCATTGCGGGGCTAGATCGTCCTACGCACGGCGGGGTCGTGCTCGAAGGTCGGCAGGTGACGAAACCGGGGCCCGATCGTATGGTGGTGTTCCAAAATTATTCGCTGCTGCCCTGGCTGACGGTGCGCGAAAATATTGCGCTGGCAGTCAATCGGGTGCTGAAAGATCTATCCGCGAAGGAGCGGGATGAGATTGTAGAGCGTCACATTGATATGGTGAAACTGCGCCCCGCAGCCGCTAAAAAGCCAGGGCAATTATCGGGTGGAATGAAGCAACGGGTAGCGATCGCTCGTGCCCTCTCGATTCGTCCCAAGCTTTTACTCCTGGATGAACCCTTTGGTGCACTGGATGCCTTGACTCGCAGCAGTTTGCAAGATCAGTTGATGCAGATTGCTCAAGAACATCAGTTGACCTGCGTGATGGTGACGCATGATGTCGATGAAGCACTCCTGCTGTCCGATCGCATTGTGATGCTGACGAATGGACCTGAATCCTACGTGGGGCAAATTCTGGATGTGCCGTTTGTGCGTCCGCGCAATCGTCTGAAAGTGGTCAATCACCCCAACTACTACGCCCTTCGAGCCGAGATCGTGTACTTTCTCAATCAGCAGAAAAAGGCAAAACTGCGTAAAGCGCCTCAAACAGCGGCGATCGCCCGCAACGGTTTAGAAAAAGTCAACCTGGAGCTTGGCTTTGTCCCCTTAACCGACTGTGCGCCGTTGGTCATCGCCAAAGAAAAAGGCTTCTTCCAGAAATATGGGTTAGAAGAAGTCACACTTTCGCGGGAACCAAGCTGGAAGGCAATTTCAGAAGGTGTCGCATCCAAGCGTCTGGATGGGGCACAGATGACTGCCGGAATGCCATTGGCGATGACCTTGGGCATGGGTGGCAAAACACCAATCCCCACGGTGACAGGCTTGGTGCTGAGTCGGAATGGCAATGCAATCACCTTCAGCAAAGCGCTGTATGACGCTGGAGTGCGGACGCTGGCAGATTTTAAGGGCGCGATCGCCCAAACCCCTGATCAAATCCGTACATTGGCAGTCGTGCATCCTTCCTCTATGCACAATCTGATGCTGCGTCACTGGTTAGCATCCGGCGGCATCGATCCTGATACGGATGTCAGTTTGACTGTGATCCCACCTGCTCAAATGGTGGCGACCCTGAAGGCAGGCAGCATCGACGGGTACTGCGTGGGCGAACCGTGGAACTCTCATGCCGTGCAAGAAGGGTTAGGGTTTGTCATCGCGACCGATTTTGATATCTGGGCGGGGCATTTAGAGAAAGTGCTGGGTGTACGCGAAGATTGGGCGAACCAGTATCCCGAAACCCATCTGGCGCTGGTCAAAGCGCTACTGGAAGCGTGCGAATACTGCGACGATCGTCGCAACCGTGAAGAGTTAGTGGAACTGCTGAGTCGCCCTGAATATGTGGGTGCCAAGCCTGCTTACCTCCGCCCTGGGTTGCTCGATCCCTATAGCCGTAGCCTGGATTCTGAACCAGAGAACCTACCGCGCTTCAACCAGTTCTACGTTGACCAAACCAACTGTCCGTACCGCACTGAAGGGCTGTGGATTATGACTCAGTTTGCCCGCTGGGGACTCACTCCATTCCCTAAAAACTGGCTTGAAATTCTCGATCGTGTGCGTCGGGTGGATGTTTTTGGAGCCGCTGCCCGTGACCTTGGGTTGCTAGATATTGAACCCAACCGTGGTCCGATTCACTTTGCGGATGGCAGTATTTTCAATCCGGATGACCCCATTGGCTATCTCAATGGCTTGTCAATTAAGCGCGACATTCGGATCGAAGAAGTGGCGATCGATGCCCTCGAACCAGTTGCCGTCTAAATCAGTTTTTAGTTGTTAGATGTTGGTGCTTAGAACTAACACCTAACAACCAAAAACCAACAACTCCCACCTCCTTCATCCTTCCCCCACCATGCAAACCGTCAATAGTACAACCGTCGAAACCAAGCTAACGCTTAAGTCAGAGCCTTTTCTGGTGATTGAAAACCTCACTAAAGCTTACCCGTCGTCTGATGGTGACGCTCACATCGTGCTGGACGGCATTGACCTGACGGTGGAGGAAGGTGAATTTGTCTGCGTGATTGGGCATTCGGGCTGCGGCAAATCGACGCTGCTGGACATGGTATCGGGCTTTCGGGAGCCGACTAGCGGTGAAGTACGGCTACAGGGCAAGCGGATTACTAAGCCAGGGCCCGATCGCATGGTGGTGTTCCAGAACTACTCCCTGCTGCCCTGGATGACTGCGTTTGAAAATATCTATCTGGGCATTCACTCCGTTTGGCCCGACAAACCCAAAGCGGAGAAAGAACAGATTGCTCACGATCACCTGGCGCTGGTAGGGCTAACAGAAGCTGCTCACAAAAAACCAGGACAGTTGTCTGGTGGTATGAAGCAGCGTGTTTGCATTGCGCGGGCGCTGGCATTACGTCCGCAAGTGCTGGTGTTGGATGAACCGTTTGGCGCACTTGATCCCATTACGCGAGAAGAACTGCAAGAAGAACTGCTGAAAATCTGGACGGAGCATCGCGTGACGGTCTTGATGATTACTCACGATATCGATGAGGCGCTCTTACTAGGCGATCGCCTGGTTATGATGACCAATGGTCCAGCAGCAAAGATCGGCGAGATTTTGACGATGCCGTTCCCGCGTCCGCGCGATCGTACACACGTCATGGAAGACCCCAAGTACTACGAACTGCGTAACTATGCACTCGACTTTCTGTACCACCGGTTTGCTCACGATGATGTCGGCTAGTGACAGCCTCTACAGCTTCATGGGGCACAGTATCTCTGTCTGAACATGAACAGAGTCTGAGCCTTTTTCACTCCTGCTTGCCTTCTTATACTAGTGTGTTTGCCTCGCGGTTCCTGCCCCCTTATCGCACCGAATCCTAGCTATGGCTCAAACCTCTACGTCACTTCCCGGCGACTGGTCTAATCGCATTCTTTGCTATTACGAGAATGTCACCAGTCAGGTTCAGATCGCTCGCATTGCCAACATTCCAAATTGGTTGTTTGAACGTGTTGTTTTTCCCCGACAGCGATTATTGTTCGAGGCGCTGCCTGAGGCGTTACTCGAAGTTCGCAACAGCAACAGCACCTCGCTGTTAGACCAGATTCCGTGTCCGCGCTTGCAGGTAAAAGATGGTATCCGCGCTGGCTTAAATCTTGCCGATACCACAATGGATAGTGCCTATGACTGACCCTATTAAAACCCTCTGCCCTTACTGTGGGGTTGGCTGTGGGCTTGAAGTATCGCCTCCAGCGGCACTTGGTCAAGGCATTAATCGCGATAAGCAAGGGACACCCATCTGGCAGGCACGGGGCGATCGTGCTCATCCTTCCAGTCAGGGGATGGTCTGCGTCAAGGGTGCCACAATCACCGAGGCACTTCACAAAGACCGCTTGCTGTATCCTATGCTGCGGGACTCGCTGGATGAGCCCTTTCGCCGTGCTTCCTGGGATGAGGCACTGGGGCGTATTGTCGATCGCATCCAAACCGTCCGTCACACTCAGGGAGCCGATGCCCTCTGTATGTATGGCTCCGGACAGTTCAACACCGAGGATTATTACGTCGCCCAGAAGCTGATGAAAGGCTTTCTCGGCACCAATAACTTTGATGCCAATTCGCGGCTGTGTATGTCGTCTGCCGTCAGTGGCTACATTCAAAGCTTTGGCGCAGATGGTCCACCCTGCTGCTATGACGATTTAGACGTGACCGACTGTGCCTTTTTGATTGGTACAAATACTGCCGAATGTCATCCCATTC
>JACMKO010000058.1 GCA_014380065.1 Leptolyngbya sp. ES-bin-22
GCTTATCGGAACCTGTCAAAAACCTGCCGCCTGTCTATTGGAGCGATCGTGCCCCAGCGATACTGTTAGCGGTTTTGATTGTGGTACTGGGTCTACAGCCTAACTGGTTGATCCACTACAGCGAAACAACTACGGCTGCCTTGATGAATGGACGTTTGGCGATCGCCCAGGTAGCCACGACTGCAAAACCAACGCCTAAAGCAGAAACAATGGAATAGATGCTTGTCCACCGTTCCATCCCCACACCTTTGTCCTTGCATATGACCGACACCCTTAAAGCGCTTCCCCCATCGTCATCCCATCCATTAGCTCTCTATATCGATCGCCTGAAGGCTGGTGGTGCCCTGCTGCCAGATACAGAGCAGAATGTGATGGAGGTAGTTGGCATCCTCAAAAGTTATGGCATTGTGCTGGATGCTTATTACCGGAACCTGCTCTACATTTCTGAGCATCAATTTTTGGTGTTTTTTCCTTTTTTCAAGTATTTCAATGGCGATGTTTCGCTAGCAAAACTGCTGCGTCACTGGCGACACGAACGCATCAATTTTGAATACGCTGAATATTGTATGAAGGCAATGTTTTGGCACGGTGGTGGTGGTTTAGACGCTTACTTGGATGCGCCGGAGTTTACGGCTCGATCGCAGCCCGCGATACAAACACGCATTCAGGGCAATCCCCTGCTGCTCAGCTTGCATCGCTTGTTTCCTGAATTTCTGCCAGAGCACGTGCGGCAACTGTCTTACTACAGTACGCTGGGTCAATTCTGGCAAGTGATGAGTGAGATGTTTCTGACGCTGTCCGATCGCTATGATCAAGGCGAGATTCAGTCTATCCCGCAGGTGGTGGCTCATATTCAGGCAGGGCTGGTTGCTGCTGCGAACAACCCGATTACTTACACTGTGACGCTACGAGGACAACAGTACCAAATCATCCCTGCATCCGCAGGTTTGACGTTTCTTCCCGATGCGGCAGTTCCTTATGTTGAGGCAGTGTTCTTTCGCGGCACACCGTTTTCGGGCACGGTTTCATACAACGCCCAGTCGCATCAAATTCCGCCCGACCAAAGCCGCTTTAGCTATGGAGCCTTGTATGCTGATCCGTTGCCGATCGGTGGTGCTGGCATTCCTCCCACTTTGCTGATGCAAGATATGCGGCACTATTTACCGGACTATTTGCACGACATTTATCGCCGTGGGAAGCGCGGCGAAGACGATTTGCGTGTGAAAATTTGTGAGACGTTTCAGAAATCCATGTTCTGCGTTACAACAGCAACTATTTTAGGTCTAGCACCCCATCCGTTAGAGACAGATGAACCAGAACAGCAGCGCCAAAACCAAAAGTATCTCGAAGCCTGGATGGATCGCCTTCTAGACTCCCGCTTGGCAGAGGTGCAGATTACCTAAAGGGACTTAAAGAGTTGATAGCCGCTATTGGCTTGGCGATTTTGGGTCGCACAATGCCTAGTGTACTTTTACCCAAAGCGCCAACCCGCCGCCACGCCCACGGGCAGCAATAAAGTCTGGTGTCACCAGAAAAAAGGCAAAGAAGGGCAGTGTTCCAACGGTTTGACTATAAAAATCCTGCCTGGTTTTCCGTCCGGGCACAGTGCCGCTATAAACTGTCTTGCTTATGACACCGAGTTGCAGGTGAGTGAAGTCAAACGCCAGCAAATTTTTCCTACCCAGATAATGAGCTGGACCCGTGAACCGTAACAGGACAGGACCAACTGCAACCTGGTTCCCGATCGTGCCGTGCCCCAACTCGACTGCCCCAGCCTCAGCCTGAAAAGAGA
>JACMKO010000599.1 GCA_014380065.1 Leptolyngbya sp. ES-bin-22
CCATGATCCAGCGTCAGCTAGGCGAGTTGTCTATAGAGACCCACAAGCAGCTCGTAGAAAAACTGTGTACCTTAATTGTTTGATGACTTGATCGTCCGCGCCAAGCGTGTTGAGGCGATCGCGCTTGTGAAGAGAAGGGGCGAGCGTGGGTATTATTGACGTGGGCGATCGCTGCCTTCAGTCCGAAAGAGTCGGAGGTATGGTTTAAGTACCGTATGAAATTCGAGTTTGATGAAGCAAAAAGTCAGTCTAATCATGATAAGCACGGCATCGACTTTGTAACCGCACAACAACTGTGGGCGGATCATGACAGAATTGAGATTCCAGCCAGGACAGAAGACGAGCCAAGATTTCTGGTGATTGGTAGGATCGAGCAGAAGTGCTGGTCAGCCGCTGTCACCTACCGAAACGACAGAGTACGCATTATTTCAGTTCGACGCTCACGCGTAGAAGAGGTAGAAATTTATGAAGGCAGACGAATTTGATACTAAATTCGACAATGGCGAAGACATCACTAATTTTTTAGATCTCTCCCAGGCAAGTCATCCAGGCTACGAACAGGCGCGCATTGATGTTGACGTTCCCATTTGGATGCTTGACGCACTAGACCAGGAAGCCAAGCGGCTCGGGGTTACCCGACAAGCCATCATCAAAGTCTGGCTTGCCGATCGTCTAGCCGCCCTGTCTCATTAGGTAGTCTTGGGCAGAATCAGTCTGGAGCGCTTGAGGGTATAAGCCAGTACGCTTACAGATGCACTCGCCCTTGAGCCAACCATGCAGTGGCGATCGAGCTTGTAGAGAAAAAGGGCGATCGTTGTAAAGCTACAATCTAGAGCAATGCTGTCTCGATCGCAAAACGATGCCCTGGAAACTTGAGGATGCAAAACAGAAATTTTCTGAACTGATCCATGCGGCTGTTGAAGAGCCTCAGCTAATCTACGACCAGAACCAATTGGTTGCAGCAGTGGTGAAAGCTGATGTGTTTCAGGAATTTCTCCTTTGGCAACAGCAATCCCAGAAAGCCTCTTTAGCCAGCGCCTTCACAGAGTTGCGTGAGCTTTGTGCTGAGGAAAATTACAGCCTTGAAACGCCTCCGCGTGAGGATCGTGCCAATCCCTTTGCCGAAAGTCCTCATGACCTTCCTCTGTGATACCAACATCATCAGCGAATTGGCTCGCTCGCAACCAAATCAAGGTGTATTGGACTGGAGCACAACCGTTTCGTCGATCGCCTTGAGCGTCATTTCATTAGAGGAAATTCTCTACGGCTTAACCTCAAAACCCAACATTAGAATCCAAGCCTGGTTCCAAAGCTTCCTGGTTGATTACTGCACGGTTCTCCCCATTACCGCCGAGATTGCCCAATGCTCTGGTCACTTGCGCGGTCGCCTGAGAACTCAGGGCAAACCTCGCTCTCAGGCAGATAGGCTCATTGCAGCAACGGCTCAGGTTCATCAACTTACATGATTAACGCGCAATACCCGCGATTTTGAAGACTGCCAGATTTCTATCTTCAACCCGTTCACCGATTCTGAGCACTAGCGCCTATCTTACAGCGATCGCCCTGGAGTTAATCATGCAGGGGCGATCGCTAGGGATATCTGGGAAGAGATGCGATCGCCTGTGAATCTAGGCAGCACTACACACAGTTGGCTCAGGTAATGGGTCACCAACAGCTTCGTAAGCACTCATCAAAGACTCTAAGGCTTCGATGCCATTGGTGACTGCTACCTCGTATGTGTCACCATGCGTCCGCCACTGCTGTCCAGGAAAATCAGGCAACCCAACCAAAAAGCAATCGTCCTCGTCAGACCACTGAATCACCATTTGATATTTGAGTCTAGTCATCTTGCTCCCTCTCTTTGACTGTCTCAATTGCCGCTTGCACGTCCTTTTCCTGGTAACGTTTTGCGTCTGCTCCGTCTTTACCAGAAACTGTGATTTTCCCAGCATACAAAGAATGCACCCAGTTTGTATGGCTTCCTTTACCCGGAAGTTCACTAAAACCAGCTTGCCGCAGTAGTTGTTTTAGCTCTCGAATCTTTTTGGGCATGACAAACTTTGGCGTGGTTCTGTGATCGTAAAGTCTAGCAGAGGGCGATCGCCCTTGAGCCAATCATGCAGGGGCGATCGAAGAAATAAGGTAATTTAGAAGCAGTTGAGCGATCGAAACACACATGAAAGCCATCGAAGTTACAGGCAACATCAACGAGCAAGGCAACGTCGAGTTAGACCAACCGCTGACCGCCACAAAACCCACGCGCTTTCGAGGCATTTTGCTGTTTCCTGAGCTAGATGAGTCTCAAGAATGGTCTTTAGTAGCCCTCAACGCTTCGACGAGCGCACTACTCAGTGATCCTGAAGAAGACATCTATACGCTAGAAGATGGCAAACCGATCGACCATGAAACGTAGCATCGTTCTGGTTGAGTTTCCCTATGACGATCTGTCTGATAGCAAAATTCGACCCGCCTACGCCTTAACAGACCCAATCGGAGACCATCGCCATGTGATTCTTGCACTAATCACCAGCCGCATTCCGACTCAACCACTGGTTACCGACGTAAGCTTAGATGCAACTCATCCTGACTTTGCGATCGCGGGACTCAAAAAAGCCTCTGCGCTACGGCTAAATCACTTACTTACACTGCGCTACTCCATAATTCAGCGTCAGCTAGGCGAGTTGTCTACAGAAACCCACAAGCAAATCGTAGAAAGGTTGTACACCTTGCTCTCTTGACAATGCATCGCCCTTGAGCCAATCAGACAGAGGCGATAAGCCTCGGGGGTTTGACCCAGCCTTACACTGCGAACCATCTCAGTGCTTAAACCTCCGAGGTTTGCGTGAGCGCGATCGCCCTTGAGTCAATCACGCAGGGGCGATTCTGCTTTGCAGACGTTTCACGAACGTCACTACGGTTGAGAGGGGCGATCGCTGGAGCCAATCAGACAGAGGCGATCGTCGAAGCAAAAAAGGATAGATTGAAAGTGCAAGAGTGATGAAGTAGCTGCCAACTCTGAACATGAACGTTAAGCGCGCTGACCGATCGCGATCGCCCGATCTAGAACTCTTGCTTTGTAGTGCCCATCAGTATACTGGTCAAGATGTTGAAAGAGCGCGACAGGGGGCACAACGCGGCAGCTAAAGAACTCGATCGCGGCTCTGCCATCGGCAAACAACAGCACTTTGGGCGCAAGGTCTTTGGGTGTTTCCACCTTCCATTGCCATCTCACCTGCGTTGGAACTGTGCCAATGAGCCGATGGTGCGACCAGTTACAGGCTTTGCCAAGTCGCCCAAACTCTCCTAATTCACGCTGTAAAAGAGAGGCGATCATGAAGGAGGCTGGAGAGCGATCGCCTTGGATTGCCTCCATCAGGTTTGGTAAAGCACCTTCTGGATGCGGCGGGTGGGCATAATCGCCACTGGCAGCTAGCGCTTTCTCCAGTCGAGCCGTGGTGCTCAGCAACTCTGGTACTGCCCAAATCACACCCATCCCATTGTCTGGTTGCCGATGTAGATAGCTTACTAAACGCACATCAGGCTTGAGCTTAAGTCCCGGAAGCTTCAGCAGTACACCACCCGGATTGGCGGCGCTGATAAACCATTCCCCACGCGTATTCGGCGCATGGGTTGATTCGTCTACACCGCCGAAATTAAAAAAGTCACCTAGATCACTCAACGAGTCTGGTGCTGGCACCTCTGTCCTATCGTCGAATGAAGACCGCGATCGAGGATGATTTTCAGATTCAGGTAGTGTAAAGCCGTGCTGCATATGCTGCCGAATCTTCTGAAGGACTTCAAGCTGGATCTTTTGCACAGACATAGCGTGTTGACGCGTCCCAAGCTGAATGGACAAGCAGGCAAGCATTAGCCCAACCTGCTTCACTTCTTAGTGTGCCCAGTCAGAGTAAGATCATCGATACACGCGGCTTACTTTGCCTGAAACGGGGTATAGTTGCCGCCCAAGCCCTCCACGATCGTCTTTGTATTGGCAATAAAGAACGTTTGATAGGTATCACCGCTGCTGCCTTTTTCACCTAGCCCATCGGCAAACAAATCCTGTTTTGCAACCTTCACACCCGCTTCTTTGGCGATGGCTTCAATCAATTTTGGATTAATCGTCGCTTCAGCAAAAATCGTCGGGACACCTGCTGTTTTGATCTCGTTCACCAATGCCTTTACCCGTGTTGGGGTGGCTTTTTCTTCGGTGCTTATCCCTTGTAAAGCGCCAATGACAGGAATGCCATAGGCCTTGGAGTAATAGCCGAAGGCATCGTGTGTCGTCACCAACTTTCGTTGAGCGGCGGGAATGGTCGCAATCTCAGCCTTGATCCAGGTGTTGATTTGAGTTAGCTCATCAGCCACTTTTTGGGCATTGGCAGCGTAGAGTGCTGCTTGCTTTGGCTCTAGCTGCGTCAAGCTTTTGCCGATGACGGCTGTAAGCTGGGCACCATTGGCAGCCGTGTGAAACACATGGGGATCGATTTCGGTTTTGCCGTCTTCCTCAAACTCCTGGGGTTTGGGGACGGCTACTTCACCCACTGCAATCTTGGGAGCGGTATTAGAGCTTGCCTTGATCAACCGAATGAGTTCGGGTTCAAAATTGTAGCCGCCGTAGAGAATGAGCTTTGCCTGCTCGATCGCCTTTCTATCATCCGGTTTAGGCTTATATTCATGCGGATCGGCACCCGCATCAATCAAGCACTTGAGGTTTACGGTCGCGGCGGCAATTTGCCGGGTCAGGTCACAAACGACGGTATTGGTTGCCACCACGAGCGGGCGATCGCCCTCTGCCACAGGACGATTTGCGGGTGTGCCACTGGTTGTAGACGGTGCCGTTGGGCTAGCAGACTGAGTGGTCGGTGCAGAAGCACACCCGCCCAAACCAAGCAACAGCGACAGCGCCGTTAGCCCTCCAACTTGACTCCATGAATGCAGCATCGGTTTACACAGCATAAGACTTCCGGTATGGTTATGAAAATGATTCTCATTCCAACTAAGTCGTCATGCTACAGGTTCAGCACCTCAGTGTCAATTACCGCCATCTACAAGCACTGGAGGATATCGGCTTCAAGCTGCCCGATGGCTCACTGGTGGGATTGATTGGTCCGAATGGAGCAGGCAAAAGTACGCTCATTAAGGCGCTACTAGGGTTAATTCCGGTGCAACAAGGACAGGTGCTTTACCAGGGCGAACTGCTCAAACGACAGCGCCAGCGGGTTGCTTATGTGCCACAGCGATCGCAAATCGATTGGGATTACCCCATCACGGTTTGGCATGTCGTCATGATGGCGCGGACAACCCACGCGGGCTGGTTTCGATCGCCCAGCCGTCAGTCGCGTGAGCTTGTGCAAGAGGCGTTGGAGCGCGTCGAGCTAGTGCATTTGCGCGATCGCCCGCTTGGCTCACTCTCTGGTGGGCAACAGCAGCGTGTGTTTCTTGCCAGAGCGATCGCCCAGCAAGCCGATTTACTGCTGCTGGATGAACCCCTCGCGGCTGTAGACAAAAAAACCGAAGCGTTAATTTTTCAGATCTACGATGAACTCAAAGCACAGGGCAAAACTCTGCTCATAAGCTGTCACGAATGGGGCGGCATTTTAGATCACTACGATCAGTTGCTCCTGCTCAACCAGCGGCTCATCGCGCACGGCTCCCCTCAAGAGGTCATGACCCAGCAGAATATTCAAACTGCCTATGGTATTCCACCACACCTACTGCATTTTCACGACTCACTGGAGACGAACTTTTTTTGTTGATGGGAGCGGTTAGAAGTCAGAAGTCAAAAGTCAAAAGTCATACCAATTTGAATTGAAAAGACGACACATCTTGTAGGGGCAAGGCAATGCCTTGCCCCTACCCAGCGATTGGATCTGTAGCCGTCATGCTTTAAATTGGTATCAGAACTGCCTCCGCTGCCCCTCACCCTTCACCCCTCACCCCTCATGCTCGACTGGTTACTAGAGCCACTTGGCTTTGAATTCATGCGGAATGCGCTGGCAGTTGGTGTTTTGATCGGGGTTTTGTGTCCCGTGATTGGCACTTACCTGATTGTGCAGCGGATGTCGTTGTTGGGCGATGTGATGGCGCATTCGGTGTTGCCGGGGTTGGCGATCGCGTTTTTTCTACGCATCAATATTTTGATCGGTGCCTTTGTCTCTGGCATCATCAGTGCCTTTATGATTGCCTGGATTCGCTCTCAAACGCGCATTAAAGTCGATGCAGCGATGGCGATCGTATTCAGCAGCTTTTTTGCGCTGGGGATCTTGTTAATTACCCTCTTACGCAACAAGCTGGATTTGGATAGCTTTTTGTTTGGTGACATCCTGGGCGTAACGCAGCAAGATGTCGTGCGGACAGCGTTGATCACCGCGACTATATTGCTGTTGGTGCGGCTTTTTTACAAGGAACTACTGTTTTATACGTTCGACCCGGTGGGAGCGCAGGCGATCGGCTTGCCGATCGAACGCCTTTATCTTGGCTTGATGGCGGCTGTCACGCTCACAATTATTGCCAGTATGCAGGCAGTCGGTGTGGTGCTGGTGGTCGCCATGCTGGTCGGTCCGGGGACAACTGCCTATTTGCTAGTCAAAGAACTGCACCACATGATGGGTGTCGGTGCGTTAGTCGGCGTTGTTTCTAGCCTTAGTGGAATGTACAGCAGCTACTACTTGAATGTACCTTCAGGCCCCTGCATTGTGCTGGTTAGTTTTGGGCTACTCATCCTGGCGTTGTTGTTCAGCCCATCTCATGGCATGTTGACTTACCGCGATCGTGCCTCCAAAGCAGCTAAAGCTTAGCAACTCGCCTTGCTTGGGTTAGGCACTGGTTCACGGCTCGCGGTCAGATAAAAATACAACCGCTTGGAGGCTTTCAGTCAGCCTTTAAACGTAGTGTTTGGAGCTGCGCGGTGTGTTGTACTAAACACAACAGCGGTTTTTGCAAATATTCTGTAATGAGATTGGGTACTCTAAGAATAGATCGTTAACCTGGTAGGAGGTGCGCTCATTGGCAGTTAGCGGTGCTTGGAGTGGTGTAAAACGAAAACGCTGCGCAGCGATGGGATGGAAATTTCCCTCCGGCAACCAGTGACGAGCTTCTGCAACGCGTGAATGGACTTCGGCGATCGCGCTGTGATGAGACATCGACTGTAAAACATCTACCTATACTGCTTAGATGCGAGACCCTTAAAGGGTCTGGCTCAATATCATCAACGTCTTCACACAAACTCAGAATCACAGCCTTGATGCGCTTTGTAGGGCTTACTACCGTAGAAAATGATGCTGGAACTGCTCCAAAATCTGCTTTCACCTGATCATTACATGCCGCATGGGCAGTGCTACCTCTGGCAAACGCCGTTGATTGGGCTGCATGTCGTGAGCGACGCACTCATTGCGATCGCTTACTTCTCCATTCCAGCAATGCTCATTTACTTCATCCAAAGGCGGAAAGACATCCCGTTCTCCCGTGTCTTTGTGATGTTTGGCGCATTCATTGTGCTGTGCGGCACGGGGCATTTGCTAGATATTTGGACGCTGTGGCATCCAGCTTACTGGTTATCGGGTGGCGTGCGGGCGCTGACAGCTCTAGTCTCTTGCTACACTGCCTTGCAGTTGGTGACGCTGCTGCCTGAGTTTTTAGCGCTCAAAACGCCCGACCAACTTGAGACGATTAACCAAAAATTGCAGACAGAGATCGTTGAACGGCAGCGGGCGGAAGACACCCTACGCAAGATTGTGACAGGCACCGCTTCTGTCACAGGCAAAGACTTTTTCCCGGCGCTGGTGGAGCATCTGGCGATCGCGCTGGATGTGCCTTACGTCATGGTGACGGAAATCGTGGAAGGGCAGCCTCACCAGCTTAAAACGCTAGCTGCATGGTCAAACCAGACGTTAGCAGAGACCATGACCCTCTCGCTTCCTGGCAACCCGTGCGAAGTTGTGATTCAAGAAGAACGGCTGTGCCATTATCCAGACAAATTGCAAGAGCGGTTTCCAGCTTCCACTATCATTAAACACCTACA
>JACMKO010000600.1 GCA_014380065.1 Leptolyngbya sp. ES-bin-22
CGCCACAAACGCCACCAAAATGCCGCCGTAACCATAGCCCACGTTCAGCGATTCATTTGCTGCACCCTGCACGGCTGCGACTTCTACCATTCCCGCCAAGCCAGCACAGGAACCTGCCAGAAAACAGACAATCACCGTCAGTTTGCCAACGGGCAATCCGGCGACGCGGGCGGCGCGGACGTTTCCACCTGCGGTTCGAGCGGCAAAACCAAACGTGGTTCGCTGCATCAGGAAGTAGGCAATAACGCAGGCGATAAGCCCATACAGCAAGCCCCAGTGAACTCGCGTACCGGGAATGGCTCCGAGCATAGCGGCATCCGGTAAGGAGAAAGTCGAAGGCTTGTTAAGCGAACCAGGGTCTTTCATCGGTCCGCCAACGAGATGGTTGAGCAAGGCGATCGCGATATAGTTCAACAGTAAACTACTAATTGTTTCGTTCACCGCTCGATAGTGCCGCAAAGCGCCCACAATGCCAATCCATACTCCGCCTGCCACCAGCCCCGCGATCGCCATGCCAATCTGTGTAATTCCAGGGGGAACACTGGCAGATAAGGGCAGACCAATGGCGATCGCCGCCAATCCGCCTATTACTAATGCCCCCTCATTGCCAATAATCACCAGTCCTAATCGGGCAGGCAACGCTGTACAAAGCGCACTCAGCATCAAGGGAGCCGCCCGAATTAAGCTGTTTTGGAACGTGCTCCACTTCCCAAACGCTGCCTTCCAAATGGAGGCGTAAACGCCAAACGGATTTGCGCCTGCAAGAGCGCAGAAGATGCCAAAAAGGAAGAGAGAGAAGAGCAGCGCGGCGATCGGGAGGACGATCGACTCTAGAGCTTTGCGCGATCGATAGCTGAGCATAAGTGTCAGTGTCGGGGGGTAGTGTTAGCGAAGGAATGATAGTGGCGATCGGGATCTAGGTGGTTGATCAGGCTAATTTGCTGAACCTGACCTCTCTCACCTGACACTCTCAATTACTAGCTACCCACTGACCCAATCACGCCCTTAACCAGATAGTTCATCGCCTCCAGCTTCGGGTCTTGCTGCTTCAAGTTTTGACCTGCCGGAATCACTACACTACCCTTGTTGTCTTGCAGTCCACCTTTATAAATCACCAGGCTGTCATCCAGGAATCCTGCTTTCGCAGCATCCGCCGCCGCTTTTGCCTCAGAGCCAACCGCAGAGCCGTAGGCAGAAACTTTGCAGAAACCGTCCTTGAGTCCACCGCGCAGCAGATGAGGAATACCCCCATCCGCGATCGATTTGCCTGAGTGAATATCTTCTGCTAACCGTGAATAAAGATTCGTCCAGTCCCACTCGGCTCCAGTCAGATAGCCTTTAGGGGCAAGAGCGGCTTGATTGGCATGATAGCCAGTGCAAAAGATGCTGCGCTTTTCAGCAGTTTCCATCACGACTTTCGGACTGTCTACGTGGCAGGTCACAACATCGACACCTTGATCCGCCATGCTGTTAACGGCTTCCGCTTCTTTGATTGGTTCTGCCCAGTTGCCCGTAAACACAACTTGCGTGGTGACGCTAGGTTTAACGCTGCGAGCGCCAAGGGTAAAGCTGTTGATGTTGCGTAGCACTTGGGGAATTGGCTTAGCGCCGACGAAACCGAGCTTTCCAGTCTTCGAGGTCAGACCCGCCACGATACCTGCAACGTATTGAGCTTCGTCGATGTAGCCATAGTAGCTGCTGACGTTTTTTGGATGCTTGCCTTCGACATATAGCCCCCCGCAGTGAAAAAACAGCACTTCTGAATATTCCTTTGCCATTTTGAGAATATGCGGATCAAAGTAGCCAAACGAGGTGGGAAATAGCACTTTTGCACCGTCGATGTCGATCATGTTACGCATCGTTTCAGCAACGGCTGTGGTTTCAGGGACGTTGGCTTCTTCAACCAGCTTCACCCAGCTAAATTTTTTCGCCATGCCTGCCGCACCTTCAGCATGAGCCTGGTTGTAGCCATAGTCGTCTTTGGGACCCACATAGATAAAGCCGATCGTGACTGGCGCGTCTGTACCTTTACTTCCTTCGCTAGCTGTGCTGGAAGTCGATTGACCTGAACTGCACCCCGTTCCAAATCGAGCAGTGACACCAAACGCGGTTGTTGCTAGTAAGCCTCGGATTACCTGACGACGAGATAGGGAATGAAACCTTCTTTTACTCACGGCTTTTCTCTTAAAAACAATATAAATAGGCAACAAAAAACGCCGCACTGAACCTGTTAGCAAACAACTCGTCAGCGCATGCCTCTAGTAGGTAACTTACATCAGCACGGCTGACCGTCTTGTTACAAGCGATACAGCTTGGTGGAATGCCCCTATCTTATCCGCACTCTCCCTTTCTACCTCGACCTGCTCAACCTGATGACCTAGAACTAACTAGACCTTGGCACTGGATGCGCGAACAGTACTGACGGTGGCACGATATACCAATCTTGTGGCGATCGCTGTTCATCTTGTCGTTCAGGTGTAATAACTTCTTTCCTTAGCTCTTGATCAATGACAGACCTCCTTGATCTATCAGGATTGCTTGTTCTTAATTTCCAAAGAGGCGGCAAAATCGATAATCTTCTTGGCATGAACTTTAATTGCAGAAAAACGTGAGTATGACTGTCATAGTTCGAGGCAAAGAAACCTTCTAGGCACACCTGGCAGAAATCAGCAACTCACTGTGAGCTATGTCATTCTACAGGCTTTAGATGATTCTTCAAACCCAGATTTTCAGGTTTCAATCGTTTGAAACCTGACTTAAGTAGTGGAGCATAAATAAACAGCATCAAGGTTACAGCTCTGGAGCTATTTCAGATAGCTATGACTCTGTTTATTAGTTCCGCCGATCCCATCTTCTTAGTTTCAATCCCTGATAGGGATTCGCATTCATTGTCGCATTAGCACCTGTGACGGACAAATCAAAACCCGCATCGTTTCAATCCCTGATAGGGATTCGCATTCATTGTCGCTAACGTTCACCCGTGTCTGATAGTTCCCACTGAAGTTTCAATCCCTGATAGGGATTCGCATTCATTGTCGCAGCGGTAACCTGAAATCCCTAGTGTATTTGGTTTTCAAGGTTCAAATTCGCGTATTTTATTGATAATACCATTTCCCGCGATCGCCTCCATCCGTATACGAAACAAACAAGCGCTACATCCCTTATCCAGTAATCATTTCAGCCTATGCGCGGATCGCTCCATCCAGCAGAAACCCGGAAACCCTGACCAGGAAACACTTTCAACCTAAAACTTTCTATCCATCTACCCAACACCCACCCGTCCGCGCAACCCAGTCCCCTACACAAAGAAAATCGTCTCATCTCTTACCTGCTCACCGCCAATTCGCTCTACTTTTGCCTGACAACAAGCACACAAAAAATAGAACCGAATACTATCCTCCTCCGCCTTAATCAACTTGTTTAACCGCGATCGCAACTTTGCATACTGCGGATCACTCAAACTACATTCAAATACACTAAACTGCATCCACTGACCATAAGACTTCAACACCTTATGAATCTTCGTCCGTCGCTGATCATTCGGAATATCATACGTTACAACTACATGCATTATCTTGGCACCAACGGCGGATACTGATAAAGCCGCTAAAGCCATTTGGGATTTTCAAGGAATTTACACCTCCTCTCGACACATTCCGGGAGTAAGATTTGCAGGCATCACCCATCCTGGCTTGATTGGCTGTGCTCCTTCTGCCGAACTGTTGGCAACCTGGAACAAGCGAGAATCTGAACTGATGGCGACGCAGCCCGATATCCGCACTTACGGAGCGCAATATACTGGAGATATAGCAACGCTGGCGGCTTTACCTAATCCCCAAAATTGCATTTTGGGCACAACTCTAACCTTTGACTTCGATCGCATTGCGGTTGAAGCAGCTCGCACGGTGCCACCTCGTGAACATGGTGGTAACTGCGATATTAAAAACCTGACAAGGGGAACTCGGATTTATTTCCCGGTCTATGTAGAAGGCGCTAAGCTTTCCATGGGAGATATTCATTTCTCTCAAGGGGATGGCGAGATTTCATTCTGTGGAGCGATTGAAATGTCGGGTTTCATTGACCTGCATGTAGATATCATTAAAGGTGGCGTTGAAAAATACGGCATGGTTAATCCGATTTTTAAGACTAGCCCCGTTGAACCTCACTACTCTGAGTATTTAGTGTTTGAGGGGATCTCAGTCGATGAATTTGGCAAGCAATATTTCATGGATGTTCACATTGCCTATCGACGAGCTTGTTTGAATGCGATCGAGTATCTCAAGAAGTTTGGCTTTACAGGTGAGCAGGCTTATCTTTTGCTGAGTTGTGCGCCTGTTGAAGGTCGCGTGAGCGGTATTGTAGACATTCCAAATGCCTGCTGTACGGTGGCAATTCCGACGGAGATCTTTGAGAAAGATATTCTTCCGGTTTAGGTTCAAGGACAGGGTATAAACGTTAAATGACGTTGCTGCTTGAATGTGTTCTTGATCGTTCTTAAATGCAGCAACGTCTACGTCTTTTATTTGTTTCGTTCCTTTCATTGAATGAGTTTAGATCTGACCAGGATTAGCTTGAAATAGAGGTTGATGATTTATGCCCCTTTAGTTTAGATCTGACCAGGATTAGCTTGAAATAGAGGTTGATGATTTATGCCCCTTTATGAGTTTCGATGTAGCGATTGTGGAATCTTCGACCTGTGGCGAGTTATGGCAGAATGCAGCAATCCAGCCCACTGTCCAGATTGTAATCAGCCTGCCCAACGTGTTTTCTCAGCC